>QMZV01000076.1 GCA_003663355.1 Candidatus Aenigmatarchaeota archaeon | reverse complement strand
GATGATAAAGGAAAATCTCTTCCGGCAAACAAAGAGGGGAATTTAGTAATATTGCCTCCTTTCAGTCCAGGGATGTTAAGAGGTGTTTATAAAAATCACAAAAAATATGTTGATACTTATTGGAGTAAATATGGAGATAAAATTTATTTTACAAGTGATTTGGCATATAGAGATAAAAGTGGGTTAATAAGGATTGTTGGAAGGGCAGATGATGTAATTAAAGTTGCAGGACATAGAATATCAACTGGCGAGTTGGAAAATATTATTGACTTAGATAAAAGAGTTGATGAGTGCGCTGTTGTTGGAGTTCCTCACGAGATAAAAGGAGAGGTTCCAGTAGTTTTTGTTGTTTTAAAATCTGGAAAACCTAATGAAAAGATGAAAAAAGAAATTGTGAAAAGAGTTGAAAAAGAAATTTCAAAAATTGCAAGACCTTCTGAGATTTATTTTGTTAGAGAATTGCCAAAGACCAGATCAGGGAAGATAATGAGAAGAATTTTGAAGAGATTGTTTACTGGAGAAAAACTTGGTGATTTAAGCACTCTTTCTAATCCTAATTGTGTTGAGGAAATTAAGAAGATAATTAAAAGATAGCGTGTGCAATTTATCTTTCTTAGAAACTTCTTTTAATGATTGTAGTCTAATTATGAAATTAAAACAAAAATATGCAATTTTGATTTTGGTAATTGTGATTTTCATAAGTTTATATGTAAGACAAGAAGTTGCTTGCAATCCACCGTATATTAAAGTTGGTTCATCTTGTTGCTTGGATCAAAATAATAATTCTATTTGTGATAAAGATGAAAAATCAATAACAGGAAAAATTGTGGAAAAAAATACTATTTCTAAGGTTATTGATGGAGATACAGTAAAATTACAAACCGGTGAAACAGTTAGATTGCTTGGGATAAATGCTCCAGAAAAAGGACAGGTTTATTATAAGGAGTCAGCAAGTAGATTAAGAGAATTAATTGAAGGTAAAAAAGTTTTTCTTGAAAAAGATGTTGAGGATAAAGATAAATACGGAAGATTATTGAGATATATTTTCCTAAATGGTGAAAATATTAATGTAAAATTGGTAAGAGAGGGTTTAGCTACTGTTTACATTATTTCTCCGAATGTAAAATATGAAACTGAATTAAGAGAGGCTGAAAATAAAGCAAAGAACTCAAAAATAAATATTTGGAAAACTCCGGAACAAGAAGGAGAAAAAATATGCGATAATAGATGCATAGGAATCTCTTATTTCCATTATGATGCTGAAGGAGAAGATTGTAAAAATCTGAATGATGAATATGTAATTTTCAAAAACAGTTGTCCATATTCTTGCAATCTGACAGGTTGGTGTGTAAAAGATGGATCGTCAAGAGAGCCTTTTGTTTTTCCAACATTTATTTTGGAAAGCGGAGCTATTGTAACACTTTATACTGGTTGTGGAGTTAATACAGATAGAAGTTTATACTGGTGCAGTAGTGGTCATTCCTGCAATGCAATTTGGAATAATAAAGGAGATACCTTGTATTTAAGAAATTCAAAAGGAGAATTAATTTTAAGTTACTCTTATTCAGGTTAAAAATTTACTTGCTATTCAATAAAGATTCTAAATCCAATTCAAATCCTACAACAGGAGTTTCAAGATTGAAATTTTCAAGCACCTTTGGACAAAATTCTCCAATAATTCCGATTTCTTTATTGTTAATCAAAACTTTTGCACATCTTCCTTGAATAAAAGATTTGTGTTCTGTTTTTTTTAATTTATAATTTACATTTATGTTTTTTAGTAAAGCATCCAAAATGGATGAAGCTTCGCTATAGTTTACTTTGTTGTTTGTAATTGCGCAAGCAATTTTTCTTACATCTCTTGTTCTTGTTTCTTTTTCTTCATCAATCAGCACAACATCTCCAATTTCAAAAATACCTTGCGGATAATCAACATGTTTATTTCTGGATAAAAATTCCAAAAGACCTGGCAACAACCAGGTTCTGAATACATTAAAATTCATACTGATGGGATTTAAAATTTCAACAACTTTTTCTTGTTCTAATCGCATTTTATCAAAAAGATTTTTTTTATTTGTTAAAATATATGACATAATCTCTTGCAATCCGAAACCTATCATTATTTCGGATAATATGTTTGAGAATTGTTCCAATTTATCAATACTTCCTACCGTTGGTAATTTTGGTATTGTAGGAGTAATTTTATTATAGCCAAAAGAAATAATCACATCTTCTACTACATCTCTTTGATGCATTATATCCTGCCTATAAGATGGGTATAATAATTCAATTTTATTTCCTTTTAGTTCTGGTTTATATCTCGCCTGTTCAAGCAGCGTGCATATCTCTTTTTTTGTTAAATTTAGCCCGGATATTTTATTAATGTAATCTACATCAACAAATGTTTTTTTTGGGGTAAGGTCCGGAGTAATTATAGAATTATTAGGATAAATAATTTTTACGCTTTCTATTATTCCACCTCTGTCTGCTAAAGCTGTAACCATTACATTTAGAGCAGTAAACAAAAACTTAAATTGAAATCCTGTG
>QMZV01000075.1 GCA_003663355.1 Candidatus Aenigmatarchaeota archaeon | reverse complement strand
TTGTTGCGCCGACCGGGATTCGAATTTCCGATTTTCTACCCGGATTGTTGGCTGTCTTCTATTTTTTGTCTTTTAGCTCAAGCCTTTTTATTAACTTTGACCAATAAAAGGCTTGTTGGAAGGCAAATGTCCTACCATTAGACTATCGGCGCATAAATATATAAAAATTAAAATTATTTCTCATCAAATCCATTTACAATACAAAATCTTTTTACTTTTAATTATAAACTAAACATAAAAACAAGTTTATTTCCCAAGAATCTTTTGTAAAGTCTTTTTCCCAATCAGTCTTTCAGCAGTTAATCTATCAATTTTTCTTAAGTCGCAAACTTTTTTTATTCCAGAATTGTAAAGTCTCCTTGCTTTAACTCTTCCTATTCCTTTAATCCTAATTAAATCAAGCAATTCTTCCTTTATTCCATTCTTCATCCTCAACTCTAGTTTTCTCAATTCTTTTGCTATTTTTCTATTTCCCTTCAGTTTTGCAAACTCTTCTGCTGCATAAAGCAACCACTGCGCATTTGTTGTTTTTGTATAAAGTTCTCCAGGAGTAATTCCATATTTTTCAAGAAGATAATCTTCTGTTTTTTCTGAAATCCAATCATTCAACAACTTTGCTGTTTTTATAGAACTCAAAAATAATTCATATTCATAATCAAAAAATTCAGGGACATCTTCAAGAAAATTTTTTTCATTTTTTGCAATAAAATCTTCTATATCAGACATTTCATTACGTTTGACTTTTAATAAAGGATAGAGTTCTGAGCAGTGAGATATAACTTGGAGATAAAATAAATCTTCTGTCTTCAAACTAACTCTATCAAGTGAATTAATAATTCTGTGAGCTGAAAGAGGGTCTAAATATAGTTCTGCAACCCTTTTTCCAATCCTTGTTGCCCTAAATTCCTTTAAATTTAGAAAACCAAATCTCTCTAACTGCTCAAGTATCTCTTTAATTTTTATTTGCAGTTCAATATCTGTTCCAAAAGTGTAACCAAAAAAAGTTTTCTTGAAAAAATTTAAGAGTTTATCCATTGAATGAACAAATTCTGTTGAGATCAGTGAAAGAATGTGCATTCTTAAAACAGGTTCCAAAGATAATTTTGAATCTATTGGCTCAATTTCTCCAAGCAAATATCTGTTTACAAGTTCCGTTGCTTCAGTTTCATTTTTTGCAATTAAAAGAGCAAGACCTGATTTATCGTATTTTGGTCTTCCTGCCCTACCGCAATTGTGAACCAAAAAAGATGAAACAAAATAATTATTATTTTCTTCTATTTCCAGATTATAAACAGGAATTTTTTTCTTTACTTCTTTTATTTCTATTACATTAGCAAAGTATAGCTTCTCTTTTTTGCCAAAATATTTATTTATATTGTTGCTATATTTCTTGTTTGGAATTTTATATTTTACTGGTTTAACATATTTTCCAAATTGATTTATATAAGAATGCTTATAAAAAGTAATATAATATTTTGGTTTGTTAAATAAAACTTCTTTGTCTCTTATTTTAGTCTTTAAAATTGTTGAATCTGCACTTATCTTTGAAAGTATCTTTAATCTTAATAGCAAATCCTGCAATCCAAAAGCAAATTTTTTACTTGAGCTCACAAATAAAATTCTTCCATTATGATAATTTCCATCACCGTCAAATACACCAGAAAGATAGGAGCCAATTAGTTTTGGATCAGCAGAATATAGTATTGATGGAACATTAACAGAAGTTGTTTTATTATTATAGGGAATGCCGAAATGTTCGTTTAATATTCTGGATAAAAGAGTTGAACAAATTTCTAAATAATAACAATCGTTGTATTTATATATCTTTGGTTTTAGACCAAAAGAGGATAAAATCCGTTTAGCTTTATTAATTATCTTAATATCTGTGTTAAATATTCTCAATTTTATAAAAACTGAATTGTTTTTAGTTTGCTTGTTCAAATTACCATCTGTTGCAATTATGCCTGCAAGCCAAAGAAAATCAGGCTGAATTCTTTTTGGTATTCTGATTTTTGTTCCATAAGCGGTTTTAACTTCTTTTATAATTTCTGACATTTTTGTTTTATCATATTCTAAAATTTTACATAGTTTTTTTGTTAGCCATAGAGGCATTGCTTTCAAGTTATTTTTATAATGATAGCTTATTTTGTAATTATAACCAAATCTTTTTGCAAGTTCTTTTTCTGTTATATTTAATTTATTTTTTGCTTTTTCAATTAATTCACCTGTTTTAATTGTGTAAACTTTGTCAGCAGGTAAAAATTCAAAGAAAAATGGTAATTTTTTGTGTTTTATGCTTTCATAATTACAAATGCTTATTTTGTCGCCTATTTTAATATTATTCGCTTTTACCCAACCTTTATTCTTAATAAATACAGGATGTTCTTTTGTTAATCTTAACTCTTTTCCTATATTTGTTTTAATTATTATTAATTTTTC
Organism: Candidatus Aenigmatarchaeota archaeon; assembly: GCA_003663355.1. Taxonomy (GTDB): domain Archaea; phylum Aenigmatarchaeota; class Aenigmatarchaeia; order QMZS01; family QMZS01; genus QMZS01. The sequence goes on along the minus strand of QMZV01000075.1, from coordinate 114 downwards.
TACTTCTCTCTTATAATATTTTAATATTTTATTGCTCTGATACTCTTTTCCATCAAAAGTTACGACCTTTTTATTAATCTTGTTTTTTACAACTTTTTCAATTTCAACTTCTTC
>QMZV01000074.1 GCA_003663355.1 Candidatus Aenigmatarchaeota archaeon | reverse complement strand
TTAAAGGAGCTAACTATTCTTCCTTGGAACTCCAAGAAAAATCCAAAGAATGGTGGGAAGATGTATCTGATTGACACAAATAATTTTTAGAGTTGTTTTTAGACAGAGAAAGAAGAGAAGAATAAATCTTCTTTTTATATATTATTTTCAAAATATTATAATGACTGAGCTAAAGGTAGAGACAAGCCTTCAGGGAGAAATAAAAAAACTTAGAGACGAGATTGCAGAAATAAAGAAATATCTAAACAAGCTGGTAGAACTAGACCTAGCACAAATAAAAGAAGAGAATCCTACACCTGATGAAGTAAAATTACTGAGAAAAAGAGCAAATTTCAAAAAAGAAGAGTATTTAGACTGGAATAAAGTTGAAAATGGAATATGAAAACAAAATTGTTATCCATAGGAAAGCTGTAAAGTCTATAGAGAAATTAAACGAAAAGGAGAAAACAAGGATTAAACACATTATCTCCTCCCTGAGGGTATTTCCATTGGTAAGGCATAATATTGTAAAGTTAAAAGGATTTCAAAATGCATACAGGATCAGAGTAGGAAAATTAAGGATTGTCTTTAGATTCTTCGAAAAAGAGAGGTCAATCCTTATAGAAGATGTAATACCCAGAAAGAAAGCATACAGATAATGCAAGCTCAAAGAAAAATCCAAAGAATGGTGGGAAGATGAGTGTGAAAAATTCTTTTAAATGAGTTTGGAGAATTTTGTAAATTCCTATTTTACAATAATTTATAAAATATTAATAAATTGTATTTTACAATAATTATTTTATGTGGATACTGGAATATCATAACCCCTGGTGGCATAATAAAGATTGGGAAGATGAAGATAAACATATAAGAGACTGGAAAAATCAAAAAATAAAGTGGATTCCAAAATGGATAGATCAAATTCCATTAGAACCTTTCAGTTTAAATTTTATCGTAGGCCCAAGACAAGTAGGAAAGACTACCGGCTTAAAACTTTTGACAAAAAGATTAATAGAAAAAAATAAAGAACCAGAAAAAATTATTTACTTCAATGCGGAGGCTCTAGGAAATCTGGAGACATTTAGGGATGTATTAAAATTCATTGCAGAAAATTTTAAGGAAGGTTTTCTTTTTATAGATGAAATCACAGCAATAAACAACTGGGAGAAAGTCCTTAAAAGCTTTATAGATTTAGGAAAGTTTGAAAATTTTGTAATAACTTGCTCCGGCTCTTCCACAGCAAACCTACTGAGAATTCCAGAAAGTTTTATGGGAAGGAGAGGAAAGGGTAAAGATATTTATGTTCTTCCATTAAATTTTTCAGAATTTGTAGAAGTTCACGGAATAAAAGCTAATAAGACCTTTTTATATTCTGAGGAAATAAGAAAGCTATTTGAAAAGTATGTTAATACAGGTGGATTTCCTAGAACAATAAATAGCGATACTACTTTTTTTGATGATTTTATAAGAGAGTTAAAATCGGAAATAAACAATCTTAATAAATCTTTTTCAATATTTTCTGCTTTAATCTCTCAGATATTTTATATAGCACCTTCTTCAATCTCGTACTTATCTCTAGCTCAAAAATTAGGAATCTCAAGACCCACTTTAGAAGAATATTTAGAAATGTTAGAAGATATGTTTATAATCAAAATTATTTATTGGAAAAATCATGCAATGGTTTTTAGAAAAGAGAAGAAAATTATGATAAGGGACCCAGCAATAATAAAAAGCTTATCTTTGCTCACAGGCAAAGAGATCAGAAAAGACTTCTTGTACGAATGGATTGTTCAAGAACATTTGTTTAGAAAATTCGGAGAGATTTACTACTTCAAAAACTCCTATGAAATAGACTGCATTGCAAAGAATTTAAAAATAGAAATAAAAGCAGGGAAGCCCCATCGTAAGTATCCAAAAGAAGTTAAGATTTTAGAAAAGGAAGATATTCCAAAGTTTTTAATAGAACTTTTTTCAAAATAAAGATTTAGTTTACCCAGGTAAACTTATGGTGGATGAATCTGAAATACAACATTGAAATCAACAACCAATAGCATAATCCATTACCCAAATCTTTCCATATACAATTTTTCATATCTTTTATACAGCCTTTCATTAAATTTCTCTGCAAATTCCTCTGCTTTTTCCTTAGATAACTTACTTTTCTCAAACAACTTTGCCAATTTAACCAATCTGGAAAATCTTTCCAAAAGTATGGAGCTTGCTATTAAAGACATTTCTTTAGATTTCATTCTCTCAAGTTCTTTAGCCAAATCTTCTGGGACCTCCAACTTCAAAACAACCTCTTTCATAATGAACCATTTGGAAAATATAAATAAAAAACCTTTCCCTTTCCTTAATACCTTTAAAACAATCCCTTTTCAGCAAATCTAACCAAAATCCAGTTTACACCGTAAACTCAACCCTACCTTCTGGAAAAAGCTTGAATTTTTAAATCCAAACCAAACCGGGAAAATTAAACTCTTCATAAAAATTTCAACCTACCATAATCAAAGCAAAATAAAGGAGATTGTGGGCATCCTTAAAGGAGCTAACTATTCTTCCTTGGAACTCCAAGAAAAATCCAAAGAATGGTG
>QMZV01000073.1 GCA_003663355.1 Candidatus Aenigmatarchaeota archaeon | reverse complement strand
TAAAATCTTTGGATTTATCAATTTAATCTCTTCATCCAGATAATAACTGCAGGCTTTAACTTCATCTTCTTTAGGCTTTCTGTATTTTGGAAGCATACACTTAATTAAATTTGTCATATAAATCTCATGCCTTTTAATTCCTGCTGATTTTAGCAACTCATCTAATACCTTCCCTGAAGGACCAACAAACATTTTTCCAGCTCTATCCTCTTTTTCTCCTGGTGCCTGAGCAATTAACATAATTTTAGCATTCAGGTTTCCTTCTCCACAGATAGCATTAATTCTGGTTTGAGATAACCCGCATCTTTTACATTCTCTTATCTGTTTATTTAACCCATCGATTTCCATCTGTGAAACAAAAAACTTTGATTTTACTCCTAAGCATTTCTTATTGTTCATATTTTCCTTTTGCGAAGAGAATCAATCAAAATAACTAATCCGGAAAGAACAACAGCTGTGATTATGAGCCAAAAGATAAAAGTAATATTTTCTAATAAAACATAATTCCAAGAAAGTAGAGATCCTAAAAATAAGATTATGAATCCAGAAACAAGCTTTAATCTTCTGATCCATAATTCTTTAAATGTTTTCTTGCCCAGGGTTATCGCAAAAATCAAAACAATAATTGCCATTGGAATAATGTAAATCAGGTTATAGAAAACCAGATAAAGATAATATTGTAAAGAAGGCAAAGATTTTGAAGTCAGAATTTTAGTATAAGCTAAAGGAATACCGAAAGTACAGGCAATTGCCACCAGGCTTATTGTACTGGCTATGATGGTTGTTCCTACAATCAAAGCTGGAATAGATTTAGTTAAACTCAAATTTTTTACTCTTTCCTCAAACTTTAATTTTTTACCTTTTGATAAAGAGAGAGAAATTCCTTTTTGGAAGAAAAAATAATCTTTGACATTCAATAATCCAGCAAAAATACAAATCCCTCCAGCAACGGTAGTTAAAAGAGCAATTTTTCTTCCCAGTATAAATATATTAAGTAGAAGTGCCATAAATAAAAAATAGTAAAGAGCAAAAAAGAATATAAAAACTCCTCCCACCAAAATCATTTTCTTTCTTGCTCCTGCCAAGCTTATTAAAGCAGACAAGAGAAAAAATATTACAAAAAAACCACAAGGATTAGTTAAACCATCAACGATACCTAAAAGAATGGTTAAAGCAGGTAAAGAAAATTTAGCCGTTTTTATTTTACCAAATATGGGTATTTCAATTTCTTCAACTGTTTGCTTCTTTTTTACTGCCTGATAACTTATTTTGGATTCTGCCGGTTTCTCTGTAATTTTTATTTTTATTGCATTTTCAAATTCGGCATAAGGAATGACTCCTGAACCTGGAAAGGCAACTCCTGAAAACTTAGCTTTTTGGGGTTTAGCAATGTGAAATATTTTATTTTTCAATTTCTCAGAAAGATTTTCAGTAAAAAGAAGTTCTTTTAATTCTTTCTGACTAAATTTCTCTTTTTTTGTTGTCTCTGGAGGGCTTTCTCCATTCCATTGAAAGAGCCATTCATTTTTATTTAATTTAATTAAAATTCTTCCATTAGCCCAGATTTTTGGTTTAGCTTTTAACTCATTTAAATTGAGATTTTCCCAGAATACATTTTTATTTATTAGAGGGCAAGGATTTGAACTTAAACTTTTAATATCATCTTCTGCTTTAGGAACATTGAGCCTTCCTAATCTAATATTATCTTTATTAAAAACTATTTGAGGAACAGCAGAGTGAATTTTATATACAGAAGCAAATTCTCCAAAAAATTGGGAATTTGGGTCTCGCCAATCTCCACCTCTCCACATATATTCAATAATGACTAAGTTTGGGTATTTTTTTGGCCATTCAATTAAAACAACAGGATCAACACTAGCACAATTAGGACAACCAATGTAAGTAAAATAAGTTGCACAAATTATAGAACTCAGAGATTTATCTTCAGCAAAAACAAAATCAAATTTGCCTATACCAATCAAAAAGTATATAACAACTAATACTATGAATTTTGTACCCCAATTTTTGTTTTTTGTCTTCATCAAATTTAATTATTTAAATGTTTGTTTTTAAAGCGGGCACTTTTATTATATCTCTTTTTTAGCGAAGGGGCAATTGAATATAACTCTGGAGTTTCCCCCGAAAAATAAGCTTAATTTTTGTAACTTTATAATAGACAATTTTATAATATTTTAGCCTAAAAATGGACAGAAATTTTCTCAAAAACAAAGAGTGCTTCTTAAGATGCTGATGGATTTGAGAGCGAGAACAAACAAGATTAAAAGCACCTGCTACAGCAAACTCTATACTAAAGGCAAAGGTAATAGAGGAGATAGAAAAGAGTTAATAAAATCAATGCTTCCTGACAGTTTAAGAAGAAGAAAGCATTGGAGTTAGGTAGAAAGAGAGTAAGAATACCTTTAAACACTAAAATTTTGGGGAAACCGCAGAGTGAGATTTGTATGTTACTACTACGTCAAGATGTTAAATTTTTACAACGTAAAAATGTTAAAATTCATACTAAAATCTCTTGATATTCTCTTTGGTTAAGGAAGTAGTTTATTCGTTTATTGAGTTTATAGGTTT
>QMZV01000072.1 GCA_003663355.1 Candidatus Aenigmatarchaeota archaeon | reverse complement strand
TTATTTAGTTGCTATGGTAAGCAGACAGATTAGAAAGTATCTTTACTCTAATGAAATAGATAAAAAAGAAAAATTAAAAATCATTGATTTGTTGGAAAATCCTGAAAATTTGCTTAAGGGTGATAACAAACTTTTTGAAAAAATTATAAAAGACACAAAGAAAAATATAAAAAAAATAGAAAATGATGAAAGAAAAAGAAAGAAATTTTTAGAAATTGAGAAAAATGTAATGGACTCCTTAAATAAAAATGTTGAAAAATATAAAGAAATAGCAGAGAGATTAAAAGAAAACATAAGAGAGATTAAAAGACACAAAATAGATACAGAGAAAGAAGAATTAAAGATTTCAAAATTAGATGAACAAATAAAAGAATTAAAAAAAGATAAAAAACAATTAGAATCAGAGGAGGAATTTAATGAAAAAGAGATATTAAAAGATTTGGAAGAAATACTCTCTGATATTTCTGGGAAAGAAATTAAATTGATTTGAAAGAAGATAGCCCCGCGCGGATTCGAATTCCATTGGATTTTTTGAATTGTGTTTTCTTTCCCTTGAACCTTTCTTTTTTGAAAAGAAAGGCTCAACCGCGGTCTGAGGATCCAGAGTCCTCAATGCTTGGCCACTACACCACGGGGCTATAAATTAATTTGTTTTGAATATTTACTTTTTGTTTTCTGCAAAAAGTTCTTGTTTTAAATTTTATGGAAAGAGTAGAAAGATTTAGAAAATTAACAAACTACCTTAAGAAGATATTAGACTCTGCTGAAAAATATATTTTCAGTAAAAAATATTACAGAAAATGTTTTGAAGAAGCAATATATAATGAAGATTTTCCTTCTGCATTATATTTTGCTGAAAAAGGACATCTTAATAGATATTATTATGAATTTGGTTTTAAAACGGCGATGATAACCAGAAATTTTCAGTATGCCTTAGATTTTGCTGAGAAGGGCCATCTCGAAAGAAATAATATATATCTTGCAAAAGTGTTCCTCGGAGATTCTAATGTTATTGCTAGTTTAGATGAGATTACTTTGTCCAAAAAAAAGAAAATTCCAATATATATTACATATTTTTGATAAAGAAAAAGATTTCAGCTTTATTTTTAAATCCTAAATAAAATTATGAGAAAACTGATCTTTCTCTTGCTTGTTGTTTCCATTATTTCTTCAATATTTTTAAGCGGATGTGTTAATAAAGATATTAATAAAGAAACCAATAATAATATTAGTATGGAAGGAAAAAAAATTTTAATGGTTATTGCTCCGAGAAATTTCAGAGACGAAGAATTTTTAAAACCAAAAGAAATTTTTGAAAAAAACAATATAGAAGTTACAGTGGCTTCTAAAGGAGTTAAAGAAGCAACTGGAATGCTTGGAGCAAAAGCAGATGTTGATATAGATATTGGAGAAGTTAATGTAGATAAATATGATGCTGTAGTGTTTGTTGGCGGAGGAGGTGCTTCAGTTTATTATGAAGATTCAACAGCTCTGAATATTGCCAGAGAATCATATGAAAAAGGCAAAGTTGTTGCGGCAATTTGCATTGCTCCTGGAATTCTGGCAAAGGCTGGAATTCTGAAAGGAAAAAAGGCAACAATCTGGGATTCTGGAAACAGGGAATTTATAAAGATTTTAGAAGAAGAAGGAGCAACTTATACTGAAGAAAATGTTGAGCAGGATGGAAAAATAATCACCGCAAATGGTCCTCATGCCGCAAACGAATTTGGAGAGAGAATTGTCAAATCTTTATCTTAATTTTTAAATTTTTTCTAATTTTCCTAATTTTTCTTCAAGTTTTTCAAAGATAAATTTTTTAATATCTGATTTTCTTTCTTTGTGAGATGTGTTTAGGGAACCTGCCGCATCATGACCGCCGCCATTGCCTCCAGAAACTTCTCTTAATCTTGAAAATATGTCAAGACCCAAATTCAAATTTTCAAGCCTTATAATTGTGTTATCTGCTCTTGCAGAAACTCTCAGCTCATTTTCCTTCTCTGTAAAAACAACCGATACATTTGCTCCTAAGGAAAGGAGACCTCTTGCAACTGCTGCTTCATGACTCTCTACTTCTGAAAAAGTAATTAAATAATTTTTAAATTTATAAATTTCTAGATTCTTGCATCCTCTTAATTTTGCAAGCCTTTCAGATAACTCTGGAGGATTGTGAACTAAATCAAAAACAAACTTAAGATCTGCTTTATAATTGAGAAGTTCAACAACCAATTTAAAAGTTACTTTATCTGCCAATCTAAAATGATTTGTATCGGATACTATTCCTGCAAGCAACAAATTTGCGATTTTTTTGTCAATCACAACATTGTTATCCTTTAAAACTTTTAAAATCATTTCACAAGTTGCTTTTCTTCTTGGGCTTATATATTCTTGTATCCCTCTAATTCTTGTATTTTCATGATGGTCTATCACATAAATGTCTTTATCTCTTGGAATTTTTATTGGATAAAGTTGCTCAGGAACAGGTGTATCTAAAATAAAAATTGCATCATATTTTTCCAAATTAGGATTCACTTTTATATTGCATCCACTGTACTCTAACAATGGTTTAGCTTGTCTTGCCATTGAATTTGGTACTCCGATTATTGCTTTAATATTTTTTTGTCCAAACCCAAGCAAAAGACTTGTTGCAGAGCAGATTGCATCTATATCTGCATTGTGATGAACCAGTATGGCAACTTTCTTTCCTCTTGGAAATGTAATCATCCGGCCTGTCTAAAACCTTGAATAGAATTCATCAGTTTTCTCTGATTTTCCTCTAATTCTTTCTTTAATTGTTCTTCTCTTTC
>QMZV01000071.1 GCA_003663355.1 Candidatus Aenigmatarchaeota archaeon | reverse complement strand
GTTTTAATTGTTGTATTACTACAATTCCAATTTTCGCTATTGCATTGACAAAGTCTACCTTTATAAATTGTTATATGTCCATTAGGGCAGCAATAAGAATCTTCAGTACAATACCGCCCAACATCTAAACCGCAATATCCGATAGGACAACAAATTTTTTTGCTTAAATTGTACAAAGTTTGCACACAATGATAATTTGTTTCATTTGGCAAATTGCAATCACAATTTTTTTCGCACTTTGCACCTTCTAATTGTTTTCCCCACACATTATTTTTGCAGTTCCATAGACATGGAGATTCTGAAGATTCACCAGGAATTGACAAATAATAGCTACCTTCTGGGTAACATCTTCCCTTATGAGCGCAGGAATTGTTTGGGCAACAATAAAAATCTGCTTTATCAAGGGTTTTATATTCAATAATATTGGTTGGACTATCTTGAGAACAATAAGAACCCGGCCAGCAATCCTCATGTTCAGGAGAGCAAGGTTTTTCATCAGGAGTGTAACAATTTATAGTTAAATTAAAAGGATTTCCTTCTTCATTTCCTTTGAATTTTATGTCAAATCTTCCAGTTTTTTTCTTAAATACTTTATATCTTGTATCGTCACCATTTATTTCTACAATGTTGTTTGGAGTAACAGAGACAACAACATCTTTTGTTCCTTTGAAAGAAACCGGATAAATTGCGTAAGAATTTTTGTATCCATAACCATCAGGATAAAAGTTCTTTATATTAAAAAACAAAGGATAATTGAAAATTGTTTTTCCACAATTATCTGAGAAGTCATTTTTTTCTCCTCCTATAAATTCCCAATTTCCATTATTGCATTTAAATTTATAGCCTTGGTATTGAACTATTGCTCCAGATTCATAGCAATGTACATCTTTTTGAGTTCCAGAACCAGTCTTGTCTTCTTTTCCAAAAAAACCATTACAATTCAAACAAATTGCATCATTTCCTCTATGTGAACAATATCCAAACTCACAGCAATAATTTCTCCCTCCAGCAAAATCAGGAGCACAATTTTTACTGGAGCAGGGATGAGAATCATTTATTTTTGCAGAGTCGCATTCGTAGAAATTTTTGATTGTGCACCAGGAACAAGTACAAGTCGAGTAAGTAACATCTCTGTCTCTAATAGAATCATAATCTACATGTGTATATTTTTTATTATTTCTTTCATATTTGTTGTATTTTCCATTAAAAGAACAGTCTCCTGCGGCACCACCACAATTAGCAAAATTTGGGCCATCATAAACAGGGATTTCTCCAGCACTTACTCTGCTTTTGCACCATCCTTTGCAGTAGTTAATATTACAAATACAATTTCCTCTGTCTCCACAATTTGTTGGCGACTCACAATCTTCCCATTCTTGACATGTTACAGAATTGTATTCACAGTCATAATCATCATAACAACATGTTTTTGGATTTTCTTCTGTTCCACAGTCGTAACAATTACAACAATCTTTACAAGATTTCCTACAAGCAGATTCTTTAAAACTTCGTTTATTTAAATAACTTAATCCTGTATATAACTCAGGAGAAGATATATCAGTTGACTGTTTGTGATACCAGGTAGTTATATCTATACAATTGGTTGTAGAAACTGAATCACAGGGATCATAATCACAAGTACAAGATGAATCACCACATCCACAACCAAAAACAAACTCAACTCCAAATAACTCAAAAACCAAAACAAACGCAAAAATTAAAATAACCAATTTCTTCATAATTATAATTGGTTTATTTATAATTCTTTTTAGAATAAATTATGCAGAGATTAATTATAATAGCAAAAGGAGAAGTTCAGAGAGTTGGTTACAGAGATGCTGTTCAGAAAATTGCAAGAAAACTTGGAATTACCGGTTATGTAGAGAATTTAGAAAATGGAGATGTAAAGATTGTTGCAGAAGGAGAAGAAAATATATTAAGAGAGTTTATTGAAAAAATAAAAATAAACAAATTTCCAATTTTTGTTGAAAAAATAGAGACAAAGTTTTCAGAACCGACCAAAGAATTTAAATATTTCAAGATTAAAAGAGGAGATTGGAGAGAGGAACTTGGAGAAAGATTTGATCTAGCAGGAACTTTACTTTATAGGTCTGTGGAATTAGGAGAGAAATCTGTAGAGTTGGGAGAACGGTCTGTAAAGTTAGGAGAGAAGTCTGTGGAATTAGGAGAGAAGTCTGTAAAGTTAGGAGAAAGATCTGGAGAATTGGGAGAAAAAACTCTAAAACTTGGAGAAAAGTCTGTAGAATTAGGAGAAAAGAACTTAAAAAAACTTGATGAAATTCATAAAGATTTGTCTATAAACTTAAAAGCTTTCCATCAGGATACAACTAAGAGATTTGATTTAATTGATGCAAAATATGGAAAACTCTCTGATAAAATGGATAACATTAATAACACCTTGAAGGAACTAACAAAAGCTATTCTTAAATTAGCAGAAAAGAAATAGTCCTTTATATTTATTTGCTTAAAAGTATACTGAGGCTAATCTCCATAAACTCAAGATTATACTAAATATATAAAAATAATTATTATAATGGTAGAACTATCGAACGAGGCTCAGGAATTGTTGTTGAAAGTCCAAACCCAAAATCAGCAATTACAGGAATTAATTGCACAGAAACAAAATATGGAGGTTCAAAGAATGGAAATTGAGGAAGCAGAGAAAGAAATAAAAGATAAAGAGGAGATTTATAGAGAAGTTGCTGGTTTATTAATAAAAACTGATAAAAAGAAAGTTGAGCAGGAACTTGAAGAAGAGAAAGAGGTAATCTCAGTTAGGAAAAAACAGATTGAGGAAAGAGAAGAACAATTAAAGAAAGAATTAGAGGAAAATCAGAGAAAACTGATGAATTCTATTCAAGGTTTTAGACAGGCCGGATGATTACATTTCCAAGAGGAAAGAAAGTTGCCATACTGG
>QMZV01000070.1 GCA_003663355.1 Candidatus Aenigmatarchaeota archaeon | reverse complement strand
TAATTTTTCTACTTCTCTCTTATAATATTTTAATATTTTATTGCTCTGATACTCTTTTCCATCAAAAGTTACGACCTTTTTATTAATCTTGTTTTTTACAACTTTTTCAATTTCAACTTCTTCGCCATCTTCAAACAATACTTTGGAATCTCCTGGAATACACATCTGCTGCGCTTCTAAATTTGGAATGTATTGAGAGTATCCATCAGAATATCTTTTCACATCTCTTATAATCACGAGAAAAGCTGGAAGATTCAAACCAGCAGCTAAAGTTGTTGTTGCACAGATAACTTTTATTTTATTCTCTCTGAAAGATTTTTCAATCTCTGTTCTCTGCTTATTAATTAATCCAGCATGATGGAAAGCTACGCCATGCCTTAAACAACTTGCAAGTTTTATACATTGTTTTGTTGGAGTTTCAAAAGTATTTAAAATTTTTTTTGCAATATCTCCATCAGTTAAAGGAAGCTCTAAAGATAATTTCTCTGCCAAACTTTCAGCATTTCTTCTAGTTGAAAGAAATATCAAAACCTGTTTTCCTTTCTCTACAACTTTTTTCACAATAGAGATAAGATCAAAGCATTCCACTTCTTTTATTTCATCTTCAAAAATCAATTTTTTATCAAAAAAAATTCCTTTTTTTAAAGGAACTGGTCTGTAATCACTTAAAACAAGCTCTGCATTCAGCCATTCTGCAAGCTCATCGCAATTAGAAATTGTTGCAGACAGAGCTAAAATTTGAGGAGATAGATTTTCTTTTAACAAAGTCAAAACAATTTCAAGAGTTGGTCCTCTTGTTGTATCTGTCAATAGATGAGTCTCATCAGCAATTACAAGAGAAATTTCAGACAGCCAGGATGCTTTATGCCTAATCAGAGAATCTAATTTTTCTGAAGTTAAAATAACAACATCCTTTTCACCAAGATATTCCGATGTTGAATCAAAATCACCAGTTGAAACTCCAATTTTCAAACCAATTTTTTCATATTTTTCCTTAAATTCTTCAAATTTCTCATAAGCAAGAGCCCTAAGAGGAACAATATAAATCGATTTTCCTCTCCTTTTTATCCAGTTATTCACAATTGCTAATTCTGCAATTATTGTCTTACCAGAAGCTGTTGGACTTGAAACAACAAGATTGTTTCCTTTTAACAAACCGCTTTCAAGTGCAAGTTTCTGCACAGGATTAAATTCCTTTATTTTTGATTGTTTTTTTACGATTTCTATTGGTTCCATTAATTAAGTTAATTTTTGTTAGTTTACTTTAAATATTTATAATCTTCACCAATTTTATCTTTATAATTTTTATACCTTTTATATTTTACTTTATATACATAATAAGTATTTAAAGCACCATAAGCAGCTGGAGGGATAAGTAAGGGGGCTATGTGGATTACTTCTGGCTCAAATAAACAAAGTCCAATACTTATAGCACTAAGAGCTGTTATTGTTGGTGGAGCTACTAATTCTATTAATCCTGGCTTTATTTCCCTTAATTCTTCCCTTATATCCTTTTCTGTGTTCTCACCTATTCTTAGAGCGTTTCTATAATCTATTCTTTTTTTCATCATAAAATTATTATAAAGAAAATTTTAAATACTTATTAGTAACAATTCTTCAAATAAATTTAATTAGGCACACAAGAACTCACATCACAATATTTCATCAAATATTCCTCTATTTCCCGATCTTTTTTTGCAAGTTCTTTAACCAATCTTTGTTCTCCATCATAAGGAGTGAATTTCTTCCATAAATCATTTCCCCTTACTGTTTGCGCATCATTTATTCCTTCCAAAATTGGTCTCCAGGCACGCCCATATTTTTTAATTAATCTTGGTATTGCTTCTGGATTTTCCTCTATAAACTTCCAATGGACAAGTTCATGAGAAATTACATATCTCCCATATTCTCTTGTCAAATAATTTGTAAGTTCTTCTAAATATTTTCCAGTTATGCCAATATCTTTCAAATAATCTCTTATCTCTCTTTCAAACATTCTTAAGTGCTCTGGATTTATTTCAATTTTATAAGGTGTGCATTTATATTCATCACATTCAAATAAAGTTCTACCCCCTTCTCTAGGATCCATAGTCTTATATTCAATTCTTGGACAGTATCCCATAATTATAAAATTTTAAATAATTTACATTCATCCCTTCTCTATCTTTCTCAAGTGCTCTGGAGTTAAAATTATTTGTTTTTGAGAATTTCCGGATTTAACACTAACAACATAACCTCTTCCCCTATTTTCTTTGATTTCCCCAATCAATCCGTGATATCTTGGATGAGGATAATTCTGGGAACTTGAATCAATTTTTATCAGAACTTTCTCTCCAATTTCAAAGGTTCTCAGATATTTTGTTATTCCTTCTTTTCTCTTATCTCTCTTTAATTTATTTCTTGACTTTCTTATTTTTCCGTGCGAAAATTTGGCCATAAGAAAAATAAATTCAAATTTGTAATAAGGATTATTTATGGGGTGGCTAAAAAATCTATTTAAAATGCAAAAAAAGAAGATTAATTTTGATGAAATTGAATATTTTCTATCAGAAGAAACAAAGGATAAAAAATCTGAAATAGAATCAAAAGTTGAAAGGTTTAGAGAAAATTTCATTAATTTTTTTAATCTGTTAATTAAAGATTTTGATGAACTTGCCTGCTCTGAATTTGAACCTGTAATTTTGGAAGATAAAAGAGACATATCTAACATAGTTGAGACAAGCAGGAAGAATTATTGCTTAAATTCAAAAAAACTGCTCATAAGAGCTCTTGAATCAATAAAGAAAAAAGAATCTCCATCTGAAATGAATTCAATTGTTTTAGAGTTTTTTAATAAATTAAACAAGTTGTCTAGAGATGCTCAGATTCTTTTGAATCCATTTGAGAAGCAAATGAAAAAAATATCAAATGATTTAAAAAAAATTAAAAATGAAATAGATAAGTTTGAAACTTTTTTAGATTCTGATTATTCAATAATTCAAAAAGAGAATAGAGCAAAAGAGTTAATTGATAAAATAAAGAAAAATAGATTAAATAGGAAGTTGAAAGAAAATAAGAAGAAAGAGATTGAAAGACAAATCAAAGAATTGGAAAAAGAGAAAGAAGTGCAGAAATCTGTAATCTTAAAAATAAAAAATTCTG
>QMZV01000069.1 GCA_003663355.1 Candidatus Aenigmatarchaeota archaeon | reverse complement strand
GCATATAGGAACATTTTTAACTAAAAAGTAGATTTCTTCCTCATTTGGTTTGTACTGCTTTCTTGTCACATAATTTATATAATCAGTAACTTCTGCGTAATATCTTTCTATTTCAGATTTTGTTGGCACATATCTGTCTAGTCCAAAAGTTTTTCTTAAATAATCTGCAATAAATAGAGTAAATACCTGCGAGGTGCCTCCTGCCGTCCTTATTGGGCCCGCATAATAAACATAAAGAAAATTTTCTTTTTTGTCTATTTTTACTCCGGTAATTCCTTCTATTGGTGCCGCAACAACTCCTTGAGTATTATAAGCGCATCCGAATCTCAAACCAGACAAAATTGCTTCTTCTTTTGTTTCAAATTTGAAGAACTTCCCAATGGCAATTTCTTTTGCTATCTCAAGAGCAACCTCATCAGAACCAACACCGAATTTGTCTTCTAATTCCTTTATTCTCTTTATTATCTCTTTCCGGTGTTTTCCAAATTCTGGAACTACAGTTTCAAGAATATCTACGCATCTATTATATTTATCCGATGCTCTTTTAGATTCAACAAAAGTTTCATAATCTTTTCCAGATTTCTTTGCTTTTTCAGCAATCTCATATAAATTATCAATCTGCAATTTCAAATTTTTGAAATATTCTTCCGAAGTCATAAATATTATTTACAATAAAAAGAATTTCTCTTCTATTATGAATTTCTATGAAGATTTAATAAAAGATGCTCAAATGGCTGGAATAAAGAGATATGTTGTTGGGGCTGTAATTCAAAAAGATTCATTAGTTCTTTTGTTAAAGAGGCCCAAAGATGATTTTATGGGTGGTATTTATGAATTACCAAGCGGTAAGGTTGAAGATGATGAGTCGCTGGATAGTGCTCTTTACCGAGAAGTTGAAGAAGAAACAGGATTAAGGATAAGAGAAATAAAAAGATATTTGGGTTTTTTGATTATGAATCCGAAGGCGGGAAAAAAACGAGACAGTTTAATTTTGCAGTAACTGTTGAGGAACCTATTAAAATCAGATTAAAAGAGCATGATGATTTTATATGGGTAAATAAAAATCAGTTACACTTGTATCCGATTACTGATAGTGTGAAAAAGATACTTAATACATCTATGATCTCTTTTTATTAATTTTTAAAACTCAGGTGCAAATTTATGTCACACTATAATATGTATTAATTTACATCAGATATCTGCCCCTGCTGTGAAGCAACTCTAAAAAATTTTTAGTTTAACCGAGATTTTATTGAGTTTTATTTAGAGTTTAGAAAGAGGGGTCTAAAAGAGTCAAACTTTAGTTTCAATCACTTTTTCTATTTTTTCAAAAATTTTCTCAAAATCTTCTAAACCTTCTTTTATATCCTCAAAAGCAATCTCATCATCTATATAACCATATCTATGAACAAGAATATTTCTAAAACCTTTTAATTCTATTATCTTGTTTATTGTTTCCTTCTCAAGAATATTCTCAAGTTTAAGTAGAATTTCTTCCTCACTTTCAGGAACTCCTAATTTTAATTCTTTGACTAAAATTGCGCAAATATCAATAATATTTTGAATCGCAAATTCTATCTTTTATAAGTCCTAACTTCTTAAACTCCTCAAAAGTTTCTGGTAAATTATCTTCAACTTCTTCAAGAGCATCTCTTGATTTTACAATTTTTTCTTCAATCCTCTCTTTAAAGCTCATAATTTTTTCTTATATAATATAAATACCTTGGTTTAAATTCTTCAAAATCCTCAAAAGTTTTAAAAGCAACATCATAAACAAAATCTTCATTTTTAGTATAAATTAATTTCCCTCTAAATATCTCTTTTTTTACTGGTAATGGTAAAAATTGAAAGAAAGAAATATCAAAATTTTCTGGGAAAAGTCCTTTAATATATAACTCTAATTTATGCAACTTTCTTTTATCTTTTATATTATAAAATAAGCAAATATCTATATCCGAATTTTTTCTTGCATTTCCTTTAACTTGAGAACCAAAAATATAAATAAAAATTAATTTATCAAAATATTTAGCACTCTTTAATTTTCTCATTACTTCTTTTCTAATGTTTTCTATGTCCATAATAACATGAAAATATTTTCCTTTAGAGCCTTTGTTAACTTATGTTAGCAAGGGCAACCCGAGTTAAATTCCTAATTAAATAAATCAAAATTCTCAAAACAAAAATAATAATTCCCAGCTTGTTTCTTTTTTATGCAAAAAGTAAAGCATAATTTTGTCATTTCTGCCCCTGCCGGGATTTGATTCTGGATTTATAAATTACCCAGGTCTCCGGCTATCTTTATCATAGACTTAATGTCTCATTCCTTTCATTCGAAAGGCCGGCATCCATAGCCCTCTTTTCAGAAAAGGTTTGACCGGACTAGACTACAGGGGCATAACTTAATTTTTAATTTTTTAAAGAAGTTAAGAATTCTTTTTCAAGAAAGTGCAATTTTCCAGGTATAATAATCACACAAGGGGAACAATTTAAATCAATTAAATTTTTGATTTTATCATATTTTAAAATTTGTTCTGAACTTCCGACTCTGCAGAAGACAACAACTTCTGTTTCTTTTGAAATCAGTTTTTTCTTGAATTTGTTTTCTAAATCAAGAAGAATTTTCAGGCCTTCAGCACAACTCATCAGTTTTTCTTTTGTTATATCTAACAGAAATAAAGTATGGGCACCATTTTTTAAGTTTTCTTCCAAAATTTTGGAAGGAACTTCTGTCTGATAGAAAGGGATTGTTGCAATTTTTCCAAATTTGTAGATTTGCAGTCCTGTTTCTAAAACAGCAGAAAATATTGAACTGGAATGAATTATTTTTGTCTCTATATTTTTCTTCTTTGCTTCCAATAAAATGGAAATGTGTGTTGTTGCAACTAAGGGGTCTCCAGGAATTAATATAGCAATATCTTTATCTTTAGATTTCTCTAAAATTTTGTCAACATTATCCTCTAAGTCTGTTCTTTTTATTTCTTCTGCAGTTATGCCTATGTTTTTTAAATTACCTGTCCAAAAACTTGTGTATTTCTCAATAAAAACAAAGTCGCATTTTTTTGCTGTTTCAAGACCTCTAATAGAGATGTCTTTTTCATCCCAAAGACCAAGGCCTATCAGATATAACATATTTATCTGAAGTAAAAAGCTTCATTATAATAATTTCAAATCCTTAACAATTTCATCAATTTTTTCATCTTCTGC
>QMZV01000068.1 GCA_003663355.1 Candidatus Aenigmatarchaeota archaeon | reverse complement strand
GAATAATTAACATTATCAAAACAATATCAAATCCTCTTAAAAAATATATGATAAATACGCAAAGAAAATCAACAAGATTTCCAAAACCGATCGTCATCATCACAAAATCTTTGCTTAAGACAAATTTTTCTCCAATAAAACTGTTTATTATTGTAGGAATAATTAAAGGCAAAAAAATAACAAAAAGAATTCCTGTAACTAATCCATATTTTAAAACAACTAACAATGTTGCCAAAGTTGTAAACTCTATTCCTGGAATAATATTTACTCTTCCAAAAAAGCATTTTTCAAATATTACAATTAGAGAAGCGAAAATAATTACAGGACCCCCTACAAAATAGATAAATAAGATTGATAGACTTAAAATTAATAGATAATATATTTCTACTTTCATAATATATTATATGGATGAATTGTATGCTTTTCTTTTTGCTGGGTTGTTTATACTCTTAATGTTATACATATTTTTCGGTGGAACAAAAACAACATACCCCATAAATGAGACAAATATAAGCGGAAAAGTTAATTTGAAAACAATAGAACTTGGAAATATTGCTTTTAAAGAGCAAAAACTGGAAAAAAAAGAAATTCTAGGAGATTTTAGGGTCAGCAATGGGGTTTTTTTTGGAAAATCTTCTTATAAAAGAAGGTTTGAAATAGAAGATTACATTCTAAAAACTCTGGAAAATTCAACCCTGAGTTTTAATGTAAAGGATACAAACAATTATGGAGAATTATACATAATTCTAAACAATGAGACAATATTCAAAAAAAGAGCTTTATTGGGTAATTATAAATTAAATATAAGTCCAAGAAAAGAAAATGTCATAGAATTTGAGACAAGTTCAAGCGGATGGAAAATCTGGGCTCCATCTGTTTATGATATATCAAATCTCTCAATTGAAATGGATTATTCTTTTAAAGAAATTCCAAGATATACTTTTTTTGTCCCAGAATATATTTATAAAAATTTGAATAAGTGCGAATTGCTGTTTGATTTTATTTCAGCCGATGAAGAATTTAATATAACATTGAACAATCAAACCGAATACAGCGGAATACCAGAATTCCCTATAAAAGTGGTTCCATTAGAAAACATAAAAGAAGGAAAAAATTTGATTAGTTTTTCTTCAAATGGAGAGGTAAAATTAAAAAATGCGAGGATAAGACTGTTTTATTATGAATAATTTCTTTTATTACCTCTTTTCTGCCAATTTAAGAATAGCTTTTGTTAGTTCCTTCAAAGTGTTATTAATGTTGTTCATTTTATCAGAGAGTTTTGTAGATAAATCATATACATAATAAGTATAATACATAAAAAGTATATAAAATTTTCGTGTCATGAAAAATAATCTTTCTTATATTTCATAATTCTCTCCAAATCCTTTAAATCAAAGCAATAAACCTTTTTTCCTTCAAATTTCTTTATTCTCTTCCTGAAACTCTTTGCAAAGATTGCAAAACTTTCTTTTCTATCTTCATTATTCCATTCAACATACTCTGCTTTCTCTGCCAATTCTTTGCAAATCTTCTCTGCATTTACTCTATTTTTCCATTTGCACTCTATGAACAAAATTTCTTTTGTTTTCTCATTCAAAGATACAAGATCAATTTCATAAGTATTTTCACCTTTTGGTTTGTTTGGAATCTTTCCCCATTGCTTTCCTATTTTTGTGAAAGATAATTCATTCAACAAATATCTTTTTCTTATTAAATTCTCAATTAAAACTTCAAACATTTTACCAATATATGATTGAAATTCTTGTTTTATATTTTCTATTATAATATCTTCTCTGTGCGCTTCCAAATCTATTTTATTTGGATAAACAAATTTAAACCAAAAGTTGAAATAAGGGTCAACAATTTCATATAATCTTCCTTTAAATCTTTTTGTCTCTGTAACAGGAATTCTCTCTTGAATTATTTTAACTTCTTTTAGAATCTCTAAATACTTTGATACCATGCTCTTATCTAAATAAGTAAAATTACATATTTTTCCCAAGGTTCTATATCCAAAGGAAATGGCTTTCAATATCAATTTATAATTTTTTGGTTCCCGGAATTCGTCTTTCAACAATATTTCTGCTTCTTCATAGAGATATGAACCCTTTGCTATATTATTTTTTACATTTTCCCAGAAATCTAATTTTGAATTAAATTTTAGTAAATATGCTGGCACTCCTCCAACAACACTCCAGGATTTAATTAAATCTTCTACTGAATAATTAGGCAAGAATTTTTTTAGATTAATAAAATCTATGGGGTCTAAAAGAAAACTTCCTGTTCTTCTTCCATAAAGAGGACTTTTCTTGCTAATAACTTTTCTTTCCATGATAGAAATGTAGGAACCGCAGAGAATAAACATCACATTTTCTTTTCTCAAAATGTTATCCCATATTTTTTGAAATATTGATGGAATATTTGGATTTGAAATTATTAGATAAGGAAATTCATCTAACACAATTATTATTTTTCTCTTCCTTGAAAAATTCTTGTGACTTACTAAAGAAGAAAACAAAGAATGCCAATTTTCAAATTTTATTGAAGCAAAATTATTATCCATTAAAAATTCTGAAAAGTTATTTTTTAGTTCTTCTATATTTGCTCTATCTCCTTCAGTTGAGCATACATAATAAATCGCTTCCTTTCCTTCTATAAATTTAAGAATCAGTTCACTTTTTCCTATTCTCCTTCTCCCATAAATTATAACAAAACCTGGAGACTCAGAGCTGTATGTTTTTTCAAGAATTTTGAGTTCTTTTTCTCTATCAACAAATTGTTGAATCATAAGTATTATACTTTACTATCAACTATATTTAAATCCCTTTTCAGAGTATATCTTCTCGAGGAATTCCAGTTCTTTTTCTCTATTAATATATTTTGGTAACATAATTATAATAATTTATTTACTACTATTTATAATTCTCTCCAAATCCCTCAAATCAAAGCAATAAACCTTTTTTCCTTCAAATTTCTTTATTCTCTTCCTGAAACTCTTTGCAAAGATTGCAAAACTTTCTTTTCTATTTTCATTATTCCACTCAACATAATTTGCTTTCTCTGCCAATTCTTTGCAAATCTTCTCTGCATTTACTTTATTTTTCCATTTGCACTCTATGAACAAAATTTCCTTTGTTTTTTCATTCAAAGATACAAGATCAATTTCATAAGTATTTTCCCCTTTTGGTTTGTTTGGAATCTTTCCCCATTGTTTTCCTATTTTTGT
>QMZV01000067.1 GCA_003663355.1 Candidatus Aenigmatarchaeota archaeon | reverse complement strand
GTGCAAACTCTGTAAATCAAGATTCTGTTTTTCTATAACTTTTTCAACATAATTATATTTCAAAGAATCAACAAAGGAACCAAAAAAAATTCCAAGAAGAAAAATAAATAAAGTTATTACTCCGGTAATAAGATAACGAGTTTTGTTTGGTTTTTCCCTTTTCATTATTTTATCTCACAAAAAAATAAAGTTTCTCTTCATAACTTGTAAAATTATAGTTTTTTTTCATCCATTCTATTAAACCTCTTTTTTTATTTTCACATTCTTCTGTGTTGCAAGGAAAAGAATCAGAAAAAAATATTTTTTTTGGTTTCTCTTTCTTTATAAATTCCTCCGCTCTATCTAAAGTTGTGTATATTGGGATTACTCTTGCATCAGAAAAATAGGAAATTAGAGGGGTTGTTGAATAAATAATTTCACCCTTGCTGAAATTTCTGTAAAATTCTATTTCTCCTTTTTCATAGTTGTTTTGTGAAAATGATATGTTTGTCCAAAAATTGAAAAATAATGGAATGAGAAGAAAAACTATTAGAATTTTTTTTGTTTTTAGTGAAAAAATGCCCTTGCTTGAAAGTAAACATAGATAAGGCAAGAAAATCAAAGAATAACGCAATTCTTTATGAACTATTATAGAAAAGAAAACAAAATATGAGATAAAAATTAATGAAATTAAAGTTCCTTTTCTCTCCTTAAAGATGTAATAAAAAGAAGGCAAAGCAAAAATGAATAAAAAGTTTTGGAAAAATAATTCCTTAAAATAAAATAAAGGAGAGGCTGAATAGAGCCAAGAATATTCTGAAATTATCTCCGAAGCTTTTATAAAAGGTTTAAAAATAGACCCGTACATTAAGAAATTGAAAATCAAATAAGGGGAGATTGTTAATAAAAAAATTGTTAAAAGAGAAATTGCATTTTTAAATTCTCTCTTGTAAGTTAAAAAAATAAAGTACGGTAGAAGTAAAAGTCCTTGTGGAAATCTTGTCAAAAAAGAAATTCCTAAAAAAAATGAAGAAATTGAAATATTTTTAAAGTTTCTCTCTTTGATGAAAAAATAAATAGAGATTAAAGCAAAAGTTGTTGAGAGCATTCCTGTCAGTAAAAGATAACTGTAATTGTAATATAAAGGTGTGAAGGCAAGAAATAAAGAGGAAAGAATAGCAATCTTTGAATTAAAAACTTTTTTTCCTATTAAATAAGTAAGATATATATTAAATAAGCTAACTAATAGAATTACTATTCTTCCTGAAATTAGAGGGTCTAGTCCGATATACCAAAAAGCTCCTAAGAGAACAGGCAAGAGTAAAGGTCTTATTTGCTCAAACAGACCTATTGTTCCATTAGAATAGAGATATTTTCCAATTCCTATGTAAACTGCTTCATCCCACCAAATCAACTTATAGTTAAATAATGATATTGATGAAAGAAAAGCAAAAATAAGAATGATAATAATCAAAATTTTCTCTGTTTTTACCATTTTTCCATTTTCTTAGTTAATAAGTGATAGAAGGCAATTAAGGTAATAAAACCTGTTAAAATGTAGAAGAATAGAAAGAAAAAAATTCCTGGAATTATCTCCTTTCTCTTAAATTTCTCATTTGAAACTTGATAGGCTTTTTTTCCGGCAAATATAAACAAACCTAAGTAAATAAAATTCAAAAAAATTGTTGAAAAATTTATACCTAGGAATGTTTGAGTTAGATCAGGGAATGAAAACAAAAAGGAAAAATTTGTAAGAATTAATGTTGATAGAGAATTATAGATTGGTAAGAAAAAGAATTTAAACAAAAAATAAAGAGTAACAAAAGGCAAAATTAATCCGAAAAGATTCATTGGTAATTGAAAAAGACCAAAATCTCCATATTTTGGGTTGAAAATCAGGTTTTTGTATTTCCAAATTGTCTGGATAGTTCCTCTTGCCCACCTGTTTCTCTGCCTATAAAATTCTTTGAGATTTATTGGAGCTTCTGTATACACTTTTCCATCATCGCTCTGCTCTATTTTAAAAT
This sequence comes from Candidatus Aenigmatarchaeota archaeon, assembly GCA_003663355.1. Classification (GTDB taxonomy): domain Archaea; phylum Aenigmatarchaeota; class Aenigmatarchaeia; order QMZS01; family QMZS01; genus QMZS01. Next base: position 1,231 of record QMZV01000067.1, on the reverse strand, counting down.
GGTGTTTTTGTAATCTGTAAGCTATTTCTTGGTCCTCAACAATGCTTTTTTCATCAAACCCGCCGATAGATTCTATTATCTTTTTTCTGTAAACTGTGAATGGTCCAGGAGTAACGAAAATTGAGTTTATTTTAGCCATGCACTTTTTTATGAAAATATAAATCATATATTCTATTGCTTGAGTTTTCTGTAATATATTTTTCGGACTATGGACTTCCATTAATGGAGTAACGGCTGCTGTATCTTTATCAAAATGCTTGAGTATTTTTTTCAGACTATTTTTGTCTACATAGGAATCTGCATCCAAACAAGCAAAAAATTCTCCTGTAGAAATCTTTAAACCATTATTTATTGCTCTTGCTTTTCCTTGATTTTCTTGATTTATTAATTTTATTTTGTTACCAAAACTCTCAGCAATTTCTCTTGTTCTATCTGTTGAACCGTCATTTATAACAATAACTTCAAGTTTTTCCTTTGGATAGTCCAGATTGAGAACAGATGAGATGCATTTTTTTATTGTTTTTTCTTCATTATAGGCGGGAATTAAAATTGAAACTTTTGGCTTTCTTAATAATTTTTTCTTTTTTTCATTTCCCTCAAAGAACAAATTTAGATAAAAGATTAGAGAATATAATAAAATAAACTCAACACCAAAAAACATCAGTGTTTCTATTGTTAACATAAATTTAGTTATGAGAAAAATATTATTTGTTTATCTAAATGATTGTAAATTTTGTTTAGATAGATACCTATAATTAATTGATTAAATAATTTAGAAATTTTAATTAAAACAAATTAAAAGAAAACAAAAAGAAAAAAATTGTTTTCTAGGAGGTTATTATTCAGTTACTTCTGTTACTTCGTAAGGAGCGGCAGTTCCTGTTACTTTCATCAAATTGCCTGTAAGCTGGTGATCTCCTTTTGTTCCGTCTGCATAAGTGTTTGCTCTTTGCAATACTGTACAAGCTGCTTGTGTGTTCTCAGCATTTAATCCCGCAACAACTAAAGCAACTTTTCCTGTTGTGAAAGCATCATTAATCAACTGAATTCTTGCTTCTCCTGTGTGTGTTCCATCCAACCAATCACTGCAACTTAAGGTTTTATTCTCGTTTGCAAGCACTGCTACCAAATTATTGGCACAAGGACCACCAACTAAAATCAAATTCTTCTTTATTTCTCCATTTATTACTTTTGTATTAAATGCATCTGTTGCCAATTTTGCAATGTTGTC
>QMZV01000066.1 GCA_003663355.1 Candidatus Aenigmatarchaeota archaeon | reverse complement strand
TCCTTGTGAAGTTTTGGGAATGAAAAGATTAAGTTTCAGAGAATTAGTAGTTAAGATTCTTTTGTTCTTGGTTTCATTAAGATGGTTCTATGACTTGAAAGATGACGATAAGTAAATATTAATTTGTAAAATATTTTATAAGGCTTTCATCTTTACACTTTTGGATAGAGCCTAATAGAGTTAAACTGCTCTTTGAAAAATATTCCTAAGGGAGTGATTAAACTCAAAGCCTGGAAAATGTCTTTAGAATAAAAGTTAGTAAATATTATTGTTTATAAACTCCTCTTTTGAAAAAAGGCTTATCATTGTAAGAATCAAAAAGGAGGAAAGGGTATTAGTTATTTTGAGTTAGGAAGTAAAGAGATTTACTTTGGAAAGTAAGGAATAGGATTGGATTATTGAAAGGGGAAGGGTTTTATATACTTTTGTTGTTATAACTTTTTATGGCGGAAATAAAGTTTAAAGTGTCTGAAGATTTAGGAAGAATGATAAAAGCTTGCGAAGATGTTGAGTGGTTAATCTCTGATATAATTTCTGATAAACTTGCAGATTTATTTGTGCTTAAAAGGCTCGCTGAGAAAAGCAAACTCTCTGAGAAAGAAGCTTTGGAATTGGGTAGATTTATTAATAAGCGATTGGCAAAGAGGTATGAAAAGTTCTTGAAGTGAAAAGCATGTTGCTTATTGTTGATGCAAATATTTTATTCTCTTCTCTGATAACCAAAGGCAAAACAGCTGAGCTTATTGTTTCACCGAAATTGAAATTAACAGCACCTGAGTATTTGCTTGTTGAATTGAATGAAAATAGAGAATTGTTAGCAAGGAAAACCAGGCTTTCAAAAGAGGAGTTTGATGCGTTTCTTGGTGTTGTAATGCGAAGAATAAAATTTGTAAAGGAAAAATATTTTTCAGAATTTTTGAAAGAGGCTAAGGAAATTTCTCCGGAAGAAGATTTTCCGTATGTTGCATTGGCTTTGAAGCTGAAAAGCTTGGGATTTGAGGCTAAGATTTGGTCTAATGATAAAGAACTTAAGAAGGCTTTGGAAGGGAAGATAGAAGTGTTAACAACCAAAGAGATATTGGAAAGGTTGAGGATTAATCTATAAACTTCATGCTCAAGAGAAACTATTATCTTATCTCCAACTTCTAACTCAATTTCAAACCTCTCTTCTTTATTGATTTGATTTTAACTAAATTGTTATCTTGAGTTAGGAAGTAAAGAGATTTACTTTGGAAAGTAAGGAATAGGATTGGGTTATTGGGATAAGGAAAAGTTTTTATATATATTTTTGTTATAATTACTTATGGTGTCTAAAGAGAATTTGGCTACATTTGGAGGAATTGGAGTAGCGTTGCTTTTAACCTTATTGTTGTATTTCTGGTTTAAGGTTGGGTTGGAGATTGCGGTTCCCGTGAGTATTGCAATAGGAGCTTTGGTCGGACTGGCTATATATTCGAAAGGTTGATAAAATATGGAAAGGAAGGTTGATATTGTATTAAGGATAGTTGGATTATCTTTGATAATTGTTGGTATTCTGTTTTTGTTGCTTATGGTTTTGGGATTAGTACATTCTCCTGAGTTGGAGTTGCTAAGTTTATTTGTTTCAGTTGGTATTTTTATTGAGATTGGAAGATTAGAGGAAAAGGTTTCTAACTTGGATGAATTGAAAAAGGAGTTTTCAGAGTTAAAATCAAAGTTTGAGCTTCTTTGGAAGGATTTTGAGAAAAGGAAAAAGTTGTAAATTCTGTATTCAGGAAGGTTTTTTATATATTTCTTTAAAGCTATTTATGGAAAAGATGTTACCTGAAGATTTGGAAGCAAAAATAGAGGAATTTTCAGAGATAGGTGGGGTTTTTTAGTTAGGAAATCTATTATGAAGAAGTTAGAGGAGATTGCATTTATGGAATTCTTTACTTCTGAATCTGAAATTACAGAAGAAGAGGCGATAAAACTTGGTAAAGAATTGGATAAAAAGCTAGTAAAATGGTATTAAAGTTGAGATTTGTTTTGATTCTAACATACTTTTTGCAGCTTTAATAAAGAAAAGGATTACTTCAAAACTATTGCTTTCTGAAAAACAAAGAAATTCGCTGAAAGGACATGTGAAAGTATTATCAACCAAAGAGATATTGGAAAGGTTGAGGATTAATCTATAAACTTCATACTCAAGAGAAACTATTAGCTTATCTCCAACTTCTAACCCAATTTAATACAATTTCTCCTTTGTAAAGGAATTTTTTATATTTTCTATCACTCAAAAAAGAACTCAAAACTTTGGAAAAGAGAATTGCAAGAACGTGTTTGGAAAAAAATTAAAATAAGTAACTCCTTTGAATATACAGATACTCCGTTATCTATGCAGGTTCAAAGAATACTTTCAGATAAAACTAAATTAATATTTCTCTATTTCCAATTTTCTCAGAACTTCAAAATTCGGGTCTTCTATTTTTACAATAATTTCGGGCTGAATATATCTTTCTTCATTATATTCCTTGATTTTTCCTATAACATCGATTAAATCTCCTTTTTCAATATTGTTTATGGTTTCTAGATCAATCAGATTCTGTCTTGAGAGATTGTCTGAAAAATTGCTGTTCATAAATATTTTGCATCTGATAGTATCTGTTGTATCATCCAATGTCAGGGTAGCATAATTTCCATCTTCTGAAACAAATTTATCAATCACAGTTGCAAGAACTCTCACTCTTGAAATTTTCATTCCATTCACTTCAATATAATTTGGGAGATATCTGTCTTCTTCTGATTTTCTTTCTATCTGCACAAAATTTCCCCTATTTATTGTTTTTATATCAATTTTTCTTGCAACCTGTCTTTCTTGCATAATTTATATTTAATTTTATGTTAGATAATATAGACAGAAAATTTAGATTGAAAGAGAGAATAACAAAGCCTTTTTTAAGGAATATCAATCCAAATTATGTTTCCATTTTGGGACTTCTCCTTTCAATTCCAACCGGTTATCTGATTTTTATGGAATTTTATCTCTTTGCATCTATTTTTTTAATTCTTCACAGTTATTGCGATATTTTGGACGGAGCTATTGCCAAAAAATACAAAAAAACAAAAAAGGGAGATTTTCTCGACCACACTTTTGACAGATTATCTGATACTTTTATTTTTTTGGGTTTAACTTTCAATCCAAAAATCAATTCTGTTCTCGGATTTTTAACTATAATAATAATTTTGCTGGTTTCCTATTTGGGGACTCAATCTCAGGCTTTGACAAAAAAAAGACTTT
>QMZV01000065.1 GCA_003663355.1 Candidatus Aenigmatarchaeota archaeon | reverse complement strand
TTCTTTTTTTCCTCCATAGATTTTATAACCATAGATATACATATCTCCTCCTAACAAACTTACTCCTGCTCTTGCAGCATTAATTATTGCATTTTGTTCAGCATGAACGCTCCTGCAAAGTTCGTATCTTTGTCCAGAAGGAATTCCTAACTTTCTTCTCAAACAATTTCCTCTTTCAATACAATCTAAAGTCTTTCTAGGGGCTCCATTATAACCAGTTGCAACAATCTGGTCATCTTTGACAATTATTGCCCCGCAGTGAAAACAAAGGCAGGTTGACCTCTTAGCGACCTCTCTTGCAATGTTCAAATAATATTCTATTTTTGATGGTCTCTCCATAAATCTATATTTTTTAAATATGCTTTTATGGAAAAGAACTATTCACAAAATGATATCTATAAAAGACGTGTGTATGCTTCAGAAGTTTTAGAAAAGGAAAATAAAGAGATATTATTAAAAGGTTGGGCTAGTGCAATAAGAGACCTTGGAAATCTTATTTTTGTCATTTTAAGAGATTGCACAGGAGAAGTCCAGTTAATAGCAAAAAAAGACTGCAAAAGTTTTAATGAAATAAAAAATTTGAGAAGAGAAGATGTTTTAGAAGTTGAGGGAAAGGTTGTTAAAAATGAGAAATCTCCAAAGGGGGTTGAAGTGCAAATAAGAAAGATAAAAATTCTGAACAAAGCAGAACCTTTGCCAATTGAATTTTCTGGAAAAATTTCAACAGACTTGAGCAAGAGATTAGATAACAGATTTTTAGATTTGAGAAATCCTAAGAATAAAAAAATTTTTGAACTGAAATCAAAAATTGTTAATTTTTCAAGAAATTTTTTCTATGAAAGAGATTTTATTGAAATTCATACTCCAAAAATTGTTGCTCAGGGAGCAGAAGGCGGAAGCGAACTCTTTCCAATTTTATATTATAATAAAGAAGGATATTTGACCCAAAGTCCTCAGTTTTATAAACAGATGATGCAAGCTGCCGGTTTTGAAAAAGTTTTTGAAATTGGTCCAACTTACAGGGCAGAAAAAAGTCACACAATTAGGCACCTATCGGAGTTTTGGGGAATTGATTCAGAGATTTCTTTTATTGAAAGTTATGAAGATATAATGAATCTTCTTGAAAATATGGTTTGTTACATCCTTGATAAAATTAAAGAGAATTGCTCTGAAATTATAGATTATTTTAATATAAAGTTTCCAAAATATAAAAAACCATTTCCGAGAATAACTTTAAGAGACTCTTTTAAATTAATAAATAGAAACGGGACTGATCTTTCTAATGAAGAAGAAAAACTCATTGGAGAAAAAGTTAAGGATAAATTCAACTCTGATTTTGTTTTTATCACGCAATATCCTTTTGAAAGTAGACCCTTTTATACAATGAAAAACGCAAAAAACAAAGAATTAACAGACTCCTTTGATTTGCTTTTTAAAGGAATGGAAATTGCAACAGGAGGACAAAGAGAGCACAGATTAGAAATTCTAAAAGAGCAAGCAAGAGAAAAAAATATTTCTTTGGATTCAATAAAATTTTATCTTGAAAGTTTTAAATATGGAATGCCTCCTCATGGAGGTTTTGGTTTTGGGTTAGAAAGATTTGTGATGCAGATTTTAAATTTAGAAAATATTAGAGAAGCTGTTTTATTCCCAAGAGATGTTGAGAGATTAGTTCCGTGATGTAAATATTTTTATCTGTGAATATGATTTCTGGCCTGATAATTCTTGACAAACAAACAGGACCAACAAGTTTTGATTGTGTTGAACAAGTTAAAAAAATATTTGGTGTGAAGAAAGCAGGACATACAGGAACATTGGACCCAAAAGTTACGGGAGTTCTTTTAATTCTCTTAGGAGAAGCAAGAAAACTTGCTCCTCTTTTTGAGAAATTGAATAAAACTTATCTTGGAGTTATGCATTTGCATAAGGAAGTTGAAAAAGAAAAATTGGAGGAAGTTCTAAAAAAATTTAGAGGAGAAATAATTCAGATTCCGCCTGTTAGGTCAAGAGTGAAGAGAGTTGCGCGGAAGAGAACTATTTATAAGTTAGAAATAAAAAAAATCGAAGGAAGAGACATAACTATGTTTATTGAATGTGAGCATGGCACTTATATCCGGAAATTATTTTCTGATATTGGCGAAGAATTGGGATGCGGAGCGCACATGAAATATCTGAGAAGAATTGCTGTAGATGGATTTAAAGAGGAAGAATCAGTTGATTTAGAAAGATTAAAAAAAGAACGAGAAAAATGCCTGATTAGAAATGAGGAAATTATCTCAAAACTCAAAATAAGTAAAATCTCCCTCAAAAAGGAAGAAGAAAAGAAAGTTGAGAATGGAGTTCCTATTCCTTTAAAAAATGAAAAGTTTGTCCAAGGGGAGAAAATTGCCATTTTTGTTGAAAATACTTTGAGAGCAATCGGAACAGTTGAAAAAAACAAAATTAGAATTGACAGGGTTTTGAAAGTTGATTTTTCTCTTTCTCAACTTCCCAATAAAAAGGCTTGTCTATAACATTTTTCCAAAGAAGGATTTTCATAATAATTTAAAATATCTTATTTTATCAGTTTAATGTTCAAATCTAATTTTTGTGCACATCCTCAATTTTTCATTAAGTTTAATCATTTGGTACAGCCCGTATATTAAGTAACATAGATAAAAAGAAGAACCACTTATAACTTATTTATTATTCTATCTTTATTGCAATAACATAGATGCCACAGCCTGCCTTACAAAAATATGGCGCACTGGTAGCTTTACAACTCGTAGTAATATTTATAGGTCCTACATCACCAAGATTGGTCGGGTCGCAAGCATAGAAATAATAGAGGTTTTTTCCTCCACAATCTAAAAAAGAGGGGTACGCACAATGCGTAACCTGGTCACAGTAATCACACCCGTTTCCTGCTGAACATTTTTTATGGGCATATATTACCGTATAACCTTCTGGAACAGAAACTTTACAGCTAACTTCGCAATCATTGGGCCAATACTGATAATCGGTATCACTATCACTCCCAGCCCATACTTTAATCTTTCCTCCAACCTCACTCCCATTTACATAAATCTTTTCAGCATTAATTGTTCCTGGTCCTTTGTTTCCTTCATCTGGATTGCCAACAACTATTCCTCCAGTTACATTCAAATCACCTTTCACAATTGTTTTATCAGAACTGTCATCTCCGAGATAAGTATTTGCATAAGTATAAAAATTATTGAATACTTGCAAAGTTTTGTAAAATTGACCAGAACCATTTCTGATTTCT
>QMZV01000064.1 GCA_003663355.1 Candidatus Aenigmatarchaeota archaeon | reverse complement strand
TAGGTACTGTAATATCACTCGGAGCATTCCAAGTGTAGGAACCATTATTTGCTGTGCCTGAAGTTATTAATACCCAGGCAGAGCCATTCCAGTATTCTAATTTAATAGGATTTGTTTTTAATCCTGATGTTGTATCTGCAATACTTGTGTTTGTCCAAACTATATTATGACTACCTCCTTTCCAGTTTGAAGAAGCGTTTGGTGCAGTAATTACATTAGAAGGGACTGCTGGCGGTGTGTTATCTATTGTGAAAAAATTATCAGAAATATCATAAACGTCTGGGTCATCACTTGCACGAACTTTAATTCTATAATCTGTTCCGTCTGTTAATCCTGTAGTATTCCAATCATAAGTTCCTAAAGAACAGTTTATTCCTGTTACTATAATATCTGAAGAACTAGGATTCCAAGTACCTAAATCACCACCTTTACCCCAGTATATACTAACATTTTCACCATCACAACTAGTAGTAGTCCAGTTTATATCAACTGCTGTTCCGCTTAGGTTTTCTCCGCCATTTGGATAAGTAACTGTAATACCTGATAAAGTAGCGTTAAGGATTCCAACTCCAGAAAATAAAACTAAGACTGTAGTTACAATTAAAAAAAGTTTCAAATTAAACCCGACCAAAGATTTTTCCTTACTCATTTTAAAAACCAATTGACATAATATTATTCATATTTAATATATATAAAGAAAAACCTAAAAAACTTTTTGACATAAAATTAATATTTTTCTTTAATATAAAGTTTTTTAAGGACATAAGTTTAATATTTTTCTTTAATATAAAACTATCTATAAATTTGGTATCGGACATAAATTTATTGTGCCCAGCTATATATAAAGACAATCTTTCCATAATTAATAATTAATATATTTAAAGAATTTATAGTTTTATATAGAATGAAGAATATATTTTTTATCAACAAAAAATAGTAAAATTGAATTTCTCATTTTTGTGTTGCTGATTAATTTAGCAGGATAGAAAAAATAAAAATGTTAGAATATTTTGTAATTAAAATTATGTCTTATTGTTTCAACTATGATTTGTCAAAACTCCCGAGGGACTTTTTTAGAGATGTTGCCAAGATTGTAAATAAGAAAAAATTGCACAAAAAATTTGGAGAAACATCAAGAAACATTGTTAGGAAATTCAAAATAGACAAAATTCTCGGAATACAATTGGAAGATGCAATTTCTGTTGTTGAAGATTTGACAGACATTTACATTAAGAATTTGATTTATCAAGAGAGTTTTAAAAAAGCAAAAAGAAAGATTTTGTTGATTCCTCATTGCTGCAGAAAATACATGGATTCAAGATGCAAGGCAAAGTTTGATCCAGAATACTCTTCTTATTTTTGTGGAAATTGTTCAAAAGATTGCTTGGCAAATAAAGCAACAAAACTTGGTAAAGCTAAAGGATATATGGTTTTTATTGTACCTGGAGGAAGTTGCGTCAAGAAAATTCTGGATAAAGTAGATTGCGATGGAGTTCTTGGAATTGCCTGCCCGGAAGAACTAAAATTGGGAATAAATTTGGTTGAAAGCAGGGGGCTTTCTGTCAGAGTTGTCCCCTTAATAAAAAATGGGTGCTCAAATACAAAATTTAGTTTAGAGAGTTTGAGAAAAGCTTTGATGTAAATTTATTTTATAAAAATAGCATTTATGGATAAAGAAATGTCAATTAAACTAATTGAAAAATATATAAAAGAAGAGAATATGAGAAAACACTGTCTTGCTGTTGGCGCAATAATGAAAGAGTTAGCTTCTTTTTTGAATGAGAACGAAGAAAAATGGGAAATTATTGGGTTGTTACACGATTTAGATTATGCTGAAACAAAAAATAATCCTGAAAAGCATGGTTTGATAACTGCCAAAATTTTGAAAGATAAAGTTGATTCAGAAATTATTGAAATTATAAAGTCTCACAATTTTGAAAATTTAAATATTGTTCCAAACAAAAAAGAAAGTTATGGTTTGATAGCAAGTGATGCTCTTTCCGGGTTAATAATTGCAACTGCTCTGGTGATGCCATCAAAAAAGTTAAGTGAAGTTGAAGTAAAAAGTGTAAAAAAGAAATTCAAGCAAAAGGATTTCGCAAGAAATGTTTCAAGAGAAAAAATTATGTTTTGTGAAAAATTAGGAATAGATAAAGATAAGTTTTTTGAGATTGGAATAAAGGGTTTGCAATCTATTTCAAAAGAACTTGGTTTATAATGGTAATAAAAACCAATTGGTATGTTTTGACAGGAGGTCCATGCTCTGGAAAATCCAAAACTTTGGAATATTTAGCCAGTCTTGGTTATTTTACTTTTCCAGAAATCGCAAGAGTCCTAATAGATTTGGAAATGGCAAAAGGTAAAAAGATTGAAGAGATTAGAAAAGATGAGGTAAAATTTCAGAACAAAGTTTTGCAGATGAAAATTGAACTTGAAAACAAATTATCTCCGGAACAAACTATTTTTCTTGACAGAGGGATTCCAGATTCTGTTGCATATTTTAAAGAAGTTGGTTTGGATACAAAAAAAGTTATTGAAGAATCCAGAAAGAGAATATATAAAAAAGTTTTTTTCATGAAATCATTCAAATTTGAAAAGGATTATGCAAGAATAGAAGATGAAGAAATGGCAGAAAGAATCAGTAAACTGATTTTTGAAGCTTATACAAAATTGGGTTATCAACTGATTGAAGTTCCGGTTATGAAAACTATAGAAGAGAAGGCCAAATTTATTTTAAGCAGATTGTGATGATTTTTTGATTGTAATGTCTGATGCTATCTTCTTAAAAAGAAAACTTTTTAAATACAGTAAATAACTTTAAATAAACGTAAATAACAATTATGAATTGTGTCAAAATTGGAAAGAAAAGAGTTACTTTATTTGTTAATTCTGAGATTTATGATAGATATAAACAATATTGCGAGAAGAATGGTTTGATATTATCAAAGAGATTTGAAATCTTTATGGAAAATGAGTTAAAGAAGAATCAAAAAGAAGTTAGTTAATATGGCAATGCTATTTGAAGAGATGGTAAAAAAGAACAATTCGTTTTTGCTAAATAAATTATCTAGCAATTTGCATATAGCTCAAACCAAAAGCTTACAAAACGAGATTCTCGCGATATTCAATAGTCTTGCAGAAGATCCTTCATGGTCATTTGAAAATCTGTCTAGAAAAGAAACATCCTATGCTACGCATGGTTATCATAGATATCCAGCCAAATTTATTCCCCAATTAGCAAGAAGATGTATTGAGGATTATTCAAATAGAGATGAAATTGTTTGTGACCCTTTCATGGGCTGTGGTACAACTTTGGTTGAAGC
>QMZV01000063.1 GCA_003663355.1 Candidatus Aenigmatarchaeota archaeon | reverse complement strand
GAACTTTGCAGGAGCGTTCATGCTGAACAAAATGCAATAATTAATGCTGCAAGAGCAGGAGTAAGTTTGTTAGGAGGAGATATGTATATCTATGGTTATAAAATCTATGGAGGAAAAAAAGAAGTGGGTGTTTTTCCTTGTTTCATCTGTAAAAAAATGATTATAAATGCAGGTTTGAACAAGGTAATTTGCATAACAAAGGAAGGAAAACCAAAAGTTTATGAAGTCAAGAAGTGGGTTGAGGAATGGAGAGAAAAAGATATGATAGATGATAAAGAAATTTATAAAACAGAATATTAAAAAATGATAATAGGGATAACTGGAAAAAATGGATCTGGAAAAACAGAAGTTGCAAATTATTTAAAACTGAAGGGTTTTGAATACATCTCACTTTCAGATATTTTAAGAGAAGAGGCAAAGAAAAGAAATATAAGAGAGAATAGAGAGAATCTTCGCAATCTTGGAAATGAACTTAGAAAAAAATTTGGCCCTGGAATTTTAGCTGAATTAGCCTTGAAAAAAATCAAACCAGATAAAAATTATTGTGTTGATAGCATTAGAAATCCTAATGAAATTGCTGAACTTAGGAAAATTAAAAATTTTCTATTAATTGGTATAAAAGCTAAAATTGAATTAAGATATAAGAGAGTTTTGGATAGGGGCAGAATAGGAGATAATATTAGTTTTGAAAAATTTAAAGAATTAGAAGAAAAAGAAAATTCTAAAGAAGAAGAAAAACAGCAATTAGATAAATGTCTTAAAATAGCGGATAAAATAATTGAAAATAATGGAACAATTGAAGAATTGCACAGAAAGATAGATAAAATTCTCTCTTCTCTGACTTAAACCCTGAATTTTTCTATCTCCATTTTCTTTGGTTTCTCAACTTTTATCTTCTTCTCAAAATTTTTCCCGTATTTTACAATTGCTTTTTCCTCATCAGAATAAAACAGAGTTAATTCCGCTGCCAGTTTTATTGATGCTTTATTTTTCTTTCCTTGCAGCAAAGTTGTTGGACCAATTCCTTCAACTTCAAAAACAAAATCTCCTTTTTTTCTGAGTTTTTTAATTATTTCATTTTCTTCTTTATTTCTCCCAACAATAATTTTGCTTTTTCCAATTCTAAAATGTCTCCCAACTTTTAATAATTCCAAATCTTTTTCAGAGATTCTTTTTTTATGATAAAATAAGTCTTTTAGTTTCTTTGCAAATTCTTTGTCTGCAAGCAGACAACCTCCTGCAGGAGAAAGGAATTTTAATTTATATTTTTTTGCAAGTTCCACTTGTTTCCTTCTACTTCTTCCTTTTATTCCAAGAAGTTTCTCTCTGTCAATAATTCCTTTTTTTTCATAAATTGTCTCTTGAAGTAATTTCGCAGACAGAGGTCTTAAAATTCTATTCTCTAATTTTGTTTCTTTTTCAATAATTTTAAAATCAGAAAATTTCTGAGATTTTGGTCTCTGTCCCAGGACTTCTCCAGTAACAATTATCTGATCCTTTGCTAATTTTTTAGTTTCCTTTAACATATATATATGACAATCCAGACAAGGATTCATTTCTGACCCGTATCCATATTTCGGTTTTCTTATAATGTTTAAATATTTTTTGTCAACTTTTTTAACAATCAACTTGAAATTCTGTTCTCTTGAAATTTTCTTGCAAAACTCTGGATTTCCAAAAAAAGGAGAAACAAAATGAACACCAATGACTTTAATTCCTTGTTCTTGAATTAATTTTATTGCCAATCCAGAATCTAAACCACCAGAATAAAGAACATAAGCAAGCATTTTGAATTAATTTTGTATTCTAGGTAATTTCCTCAACTCATATAAAGAATTTATAGTTTGTGATGGTTGAATATTATTAAATTCTTTAAATATTCCTCCCAATAATTTATATCTATGTTCTAGTGCTGTATGTATAAGAGTTCCATTCAAATCAAAAATAACAGCTTTGTATTTCATAATAAATTTATCCTAATTTAAACTATGATTGTAGAGAAAGCAGAATTAACTAAAAAGCATCTAAAAGATGCTGAACGTGCTGCTTATAGGTTATTAGATAAATTGCCAGATACTATAATATATCATGATAAATCCCATACACAGAAATTTGTTTATCCCGCTGCAATAAAACTGGCTAAAGAAGAAGGTTTTTCCCTTGAAGAACAAATTCTTGTCGGAATAGCTGCACTTTTTCATGATACGGGTTTCTTAGAGAGATATGATAATAATGAAGAAATCGGCGCCAAATACGCAGAAGAATACATGAAAAATACTAGATATACTTACACTAAAAATCACTTGAAAATTGTAAAAAAAGCAATAATGAGTACTGCTAGAGTTTCCAATCCAAAAAATAAATTTGAATGTGTTTTGATGGATGCAGACACATGTCTTTTAGGCTCGAAAGATTATTTGACAAGTAGAAGAACTTTAAAAGAAGAATTAATTAAAAATTCCAAAGCTAAATTACACAAAATTGCTTTGAGTGATGAACAATGGAATAGGCATTCACTTGAATTTATGGAAAAACATAAATGGTTTACAGAAAGTGCAAGAAGAATGTATGATGAAACAAAGCAGAAGAATATAAAAGGTTATAAAATGAAGTATAATTTAAACTAATTACCAATCCCTAAATTTTCTGTTTATTCTATCTTCCGGCCTGTAATTTATTATTTTTCCTTCAACAATAATATTTTCTGGTAAAAATTTAAACTTGCAGATATTTTTTTGCACTTTTTTAGTCTTTCCATTTGATTCAATTTCAAACATATTCTTTGTCTCATCTACAATTTTTCCTTTTATCCCAACCAAATCTTTGTTCTTGCTCTCAACAATTTCAACTTCTTTTCCGATAAATTCACCTCTAAGAAAATCTATAATTTCATCTCTGTTCATAATAAAATTCTAAATTGAATAATGGGCATATCAGAAGAACTGAAGAGGGAAACAAATAAATGGATTGAGAAGCTGGAGAAAATCAGTTTTTCTGCAAGAACAAAAAAGGGCGAGGAATACAAAGAGAATATTGAATCTTATATTAAGGATTCAAAACACTTCTTTAAACAAAAAGACTATGTTAAAGCATTTGAAGCAATTATTTGGGCTTGGGCTTTTTTTGAGATTTCTCTTGATTTAAAACTTTTAGAATTAAAGAATTATGGGTGCAAAGAAATTAGTTGAAAAATTAAAAAATAGGGCATTAATTATAATTTTGGAATTTAAAAAAGTGATTTATAATTTAATTATAGCAGAATTACAATAAAATGTTCAAATTTTTAAAGAAGAGTTTTCAAGGAATAATAAAAAAATTTGAAAAACAAGAAATTCCAAAAAGAAAATTATTTTCAAAAAAGATTTATGCCAAAGATCTGGAGAAATTCAAACTTGAATTAATAAGAGCAAATGT
>QMZV01000062.1 GCA_003663355.1 Candidatus Aenigmatarchaeota archaeon | reverse complement strand
TCCTTGTGAAGTTTTGGGAATGAAAAGATTAAGTTTCAGAGAATTAGTAGTTAAGATTCTTTTGTTCTTGGTTTCATTAAGATGGTTCTATGACTTGAAAGATGACGATAAGTAAATATTAATATTTAGAGCATTTATTAACATTTAAAATTTTTATATTTTTATGCAGAGGGCGAGAATAAAACTTTGGAGCAGAAATAAGGATAAATTGGAAGAAACAGCAAGGAGTATTAAAGAAATGGTTGAGAAAATTGGAGCAAGTGTTAGGGGGCCAATTCCGCTACCAACAAAAAAATTAAGACTTTATGTAATGAAACAGATTAAAACAGGAACAGGGCATGGAAATGCAAAATTTGAGCGTTGGGAGATGAGGGTTCACAAGAGAGTTTTGGAGATTGGCGAAAGTGAGAGAGCTCTGCATCAGATTATGAGATTACAGATTCCTGAAGAAGTAAATATTGAGGTTAAATTGAGAGAGATCTAATATAAAAATTTTCTGTATTTTAATTAATGGAAATGAAAATAAAAGAATTAAAAGGAAAACTAAAAGTTGAATTAATAGATACAACACCAAGTTTTGTAAATGCTCTCAGGAGAATAATGATCAGTGAGATTCCAATTTCAGCAATAGAAGAAGTTTATATAAAAGATAATAACTCTGCTTTGCAAGATGAACTTTTGGCCCATAGATTGGGATTAGTTCCTGTAAAAGGAGAGGGTACATTAAAATTGCAGGTAGAAGGACCGTTAAGTGTTGAATCAGGGAATTTAGAAGCAATAGAAGGAGATGTGCAGATTGTAAATAAAAAAATCCCTATTGTTGAATTACTTGAAAATCAAAAGATTGATTTAACTGCAAAAACAAAAATTGGAACAGGGAGAGAACATGCAAAATGGCAATGCGCTGTTGTTGGTTATAATTACAAAAACCCAGAAAAAATAAATCTTGAAATTGAAAGTTGCTCTGCCTTGACAGAAAAAGAAATTCTTAAGAGGAGCTTGGAAATTTTAAGAGAAAAAGCAAAAAATTTTAAACTTGAAATTTCAAAATATAAATTTCTCTGATTACTTTTTTATTTGATTTAAAATATTTTTTAATTCTTTTAAATCCTTAGTTTCTTCATATTTTCCGATTGCTTCTTTTAGTTTTTTAATATTTTCTTCTGTTAATTTATCCTTTTTAAAATCAGAGTTGTCCAAGAAATTTACTGATATACTTCCAATTCCTCTAATATAATTGTCCATTTTTGCTTCATCTTCATTAATTGCTTTAAAATCCCCTGTTTGAATGTCTTTTAGAAGATTGTCCGTCATTTGCATGCTTGAATTAATTATACTCATGCAGAAATTGAACAGGAGAAAAACTAAGGAAATTGAAATTCCGGCTTCCAAAACAAAGGTTGTTGTTGTCATTCTTGCTCACCTTCTCCATAAACTAACAAAACAGGAATTTTTTTTCCATTTAAGGTAATTTCATTTAGATAAGCTATAGCTTTTCCTTCAACTAGTAGTTTTGCAAGATTTATTTTATCTTCACCAAGTCCAGCATTTTTAGCTATTATTAACGCCTCTAAATAGTGCTTATTCCTCAAATAATAATCATAACCTTTTCTCCCAGCTTTTTTAACATAGTGTTCTCCAAGTTTAGCATCTTCAGCCATCACTAACGCCTCTAAATACTCTTCATTACTCATATAATAATCATAACCTTTTCTCCCAGCTTCTCTAACACGCTCTTCACTAAGTCCATATTTTTTAGCCATCACTAACGCCTGTGGATACATCTTATTATTCATACAATAATCATAATATTCTATCCCAACTTTTTTACTCATCTCTACCATTTTATCACTATATAATAACATATTTAAAGTATTTATAATTTTCGGTTGTAGAAAATATATTTTCTAGTATTCAAAATTCTCCAAATATTTCCTCCTTGCTGATTTTATTGTTCCGGTAACCCCGAGAGACCTGATACAAACTCTTTTTTCATTAATTTCTGTAATTAGTGAAAGAGCAAATCTTATTAATTCAACATCTTTCGGCAAACATCTTAAAACAAATCTTTGTTTTTCTCTATCATACAAGTCATGCAAGAATCTGAAGTTTGTTTTTGCAACCCCCAAAATACCAATCAAATTTATAGTATGACTAAAAACTGCTTTAATTAGTTCTTCAAATTCTATTTTCTGCTCTGAAATAACTTCAAAAATAATATACCTCTTCTTTTCTCTGTAAGAAGAAGGCAAAGTTTTTGTTCTATCTTCCATTTTCAACACCTGCAATTTTTTTATTTAATTTTTCCCTATTTTTTAAAATTAATTTTTCAGCAATTTCTGAATTGGCAAGCAAAGAATCATACAAACTTGCACCAAGACAAAATGATAAACTGCACAGTTCTCTTCCACCTCTCAATTCAAAAATATTTGTTGCTCCAGAATTTACAATAAATTTTGCTTTTGTTTTGTTGCAAAGTCTTATTATTTCTTTCATTTTGTTTAACTCTCTTATTTTTTCCATTCCTGTTGCTGTAAGCAACTCTCTAAAATTCAGTTCAATTATTGTATCGTGTTCCCTTGCTTCTCTGCAGCAGATATGATCTATTCCAGGGTCCTGTCTTCCTTTATCCGGATGGCAAAGAATATCAATATAATCAGAAGAACAAGCAATTCTGTTAATTTCATAATTTCCTCCAGCGACCAATACCAATTCTACTTTTCTTCTAACATTTTTTGCTATTTTAAGAATTTTATCTGCTTTCTCATCAATTAAAATACCTGTAATTATGTCTATATTCGTTTCATTTTTTTTAATCTCTTTTATTTTTTCTAAATAATCTTCAATATTTTCTTTTGAATTTGCTACAAGGCAAATTCCACTCAACCCCAACTTTTTTGCTCTCTGGACAAAATTTTTATCAAATGAGATGTTCAGATCATAAAATTTGCGTTCCATATATATATTTATTCATTAACAAAGTTCACAATAAATGACGAAATTCAATATGGCATTTGCCGAAATTATGTGAACTTTAATATTTTCCTTTATTTACCCTAAAACCTTAAAAATTTTTGAACTAAAGAAAATGAACTTAAAAGTTCCACATGAAATAAGGGGGTGTCCAAAAATGAAGTTTTGTGAAGTTCATTTTTAATAAAAAATCTAAATAGGATTACTTAAAATTATTTAAAGTTTTTTTATCTTTTATATTTTTTTATAGAAATATTATTTATGTCTTTACAAAGTACAATTATGGAAAACACAAAATTGATCTTCGGAATTTCTTTTACAGTTATTCTGTGTTTGAGTTATTTAGCCATTGCAAGTTATATGAATTCACCAGAAGGTTTACAATATCCAAACCCAGGGCATTATCCAGGAGAAATAGGTCCAGGAACTTTTAACTGTTCTTCAACTGATTTAGCTTTAGGAAAATGCTTTTGGAAATTTGTTGATATAATTGTTACTGGAACAGCAGACATTTCTAAATGGGCACACTCAAACAAGGTAACAAATCTAAATGCTGA
>QMZV01000061.1 GCA_003663355.1 Candidatus Aenigmatarchaeota archaeon | reverse complement strand
CTCATAGGTAGGCTCAAACAATCCTCTTCCTCTTTTACCACTTTCAGAAGTAATCATTTCAATTCCTCATAGGTAGGCTCAAACAATCCGTATGTATGAATAATACTTGTCGATTTCACTATTTCAATTCCTCATAGGTAGGCTCAAACAATAGAACACGCAAGAGATTATAAAGCAGATATAGATTTCAATTCCTCATAGGTAGGCTCAAACAATGGGAAAAAAATCTTTATGGAAGGTAGTATATGGATTTCAATTCCTCATAGGTAGGCTCAAACTCGGAAGTTTGGCTCAAATTCTTAATAACTCAGTGCATTTCAATTCCTCATAGGTAGGCTCAAACGACTAACTCTTCACTCATTTCTTCTTTTTTGCAGCAATTTCAATTCCTCATAGGTAGGCTCAAACGTTCACTTTTCCCGAAAATTTCTCCGATTTGTCGATATTTCAATTCCTCATAGGTAGGCTCAAACAGGAATCGAAAAAGCTATCATTGGCGATTTTATCGTCATTTCAATTCCTCATAGGTAGGCTCAAACGACTAACTCTTCACTCATTTCTTCTTTTTTGCAGCAATTTCAATTCCTCATAGGTAGGCTCAAACGTTCTTTTATATAGCTTACAACTACTTCTCTAAGAGCCTTTCAATTCCTCATAGGTAGGCTCAAACCGCTTACACAAGCTCTGCTTTCCCCTACCCAAATCTCTTTCAATTCCTCATAGGTAGGCTCAAACGGGATTGAGGGTTTGAAGCCAGGGTCAAAGTTATATCTTTCAATTCCTCATAGGTAGGCTCAAACAATATAGATGAAAGAAATTGGGGAGAAGAAGTAAATCTTTCAATTCCTCATAGGTAGGCTCAAACATAAAATTGAAGAAATGATAGAAAAAGAAATAGAAACTTTCAATTCCTCATAGGTAGGCTCAAACAATATTTTTCTGGACATTTAATCCACCTACGGGGACTCTTTCAATTCCTCATAGGTAGGCTCAAACCCGGGACTTTTACTGTAAGCCTTTCTGGTCTTGCATCCTTTCAATTCCTCATAGGTAGGCTCAAACAAATTGTAGATGGAGACACTTTTTATTGTTCCACGCTTTCAATTCCTCATAGGTAGGCTCAAACTGGGCAATTTTTTAAAAAAAACGGCGGGGGCGGGGCTTTCAATTCCTCATAGGTAGGCTCAAACCCCTACTGGAGTTGCTAAATATTCTCCTACTAATTTCTTTCAATTCCTCATAGGTAGGCTCAAACTAATCAAAGAAGAGTTATTATTGTAGTTGAAAGCGACTTTCAATTCCTCATAGGTAGGCTCAAACATTTTATGGTTTAGATTATGTAAGTGGTGAATATGACTTTCAATTCCTCATAGGTAGGCTCAAACTTTTTTCAATATATTGATATTTAATGATTAATTAAATCTTTCAATTCCTCATAGGTAGGCTCAAACGCATTTATGCTTGGATTATTAACCATTGCTAAAAAACCTTTCAATTCCTCATAGGTAGGCTCAAACGATGATCCACATAATGTTCAGTATAAAAACTATAGCTTTCAATTCCTCATAGGTAGGCTCAAACTTTCTACACATAATTCAATCAAAAACTTAACTTCTTCCTTTCAATTCCTCATAGGTAGGCTCAAACCTTGATAAAGGGGAATATCTTTGACAAAAAATTTTTACTTTCAATTCCTCATAGGTAGGCTCAAACATCTTTTATGTTCTAAGTATTGTAGGTGGTAAAAAACTTTCAATTCCTCATAGGTAGGCTCAAACGCTCTTGCATATCTATACCTCCCTCCTTTAAATGTTCTTTCAATTCCTCATAGGTAGGCTCAAACTGTAAAAAATGAAATTAGGAAAAGATGGCTTGAAACCTTTCAATTCCTCATAGGTAGGCTCAAACAATATATGAAGATTGGGCTGATATTAAAGATTTTGAAACTTTCAATTCCTCATAGGTAGGCTCAAACCAGTATCAAGAGTATGACACTTTGCATGTGAACGACTTTCAATTCCTCATAGGTAGGCTCAAACTCTTTGCTCAACCTGTTTAGTTGTTCGTGGGTTCGCCTTTCAATTCCTCATAGGTAGGCTCAAACTTTTTGTTTATTACTCCCTTTACAATATATATATAGCTTTCAATTCCTCATAGGTAGGCTCAAACTATAAGTAGCCCATGCTTGTTTTTCAGTATCTCCGACTTTCAATTCCTCATAGGTAGGCTCAAACAGCTGCAACCGCCCCTACCCTCCGAGCCCATGGACGCTTTCAATTCCTCATAGGTAGGCTCAAACCAATAGACGTTAACTCGTAAGTTCCAACTTGCTGATGCTTTCAATTCCTCATAGGTAGGCTCAAACCCAGCATGATGCATATTAAAGTCTCTTACTAACGTAGCTTTCAATTCCTCATAGGTAGGCTCAAACAGGGACTGATATTGCACGTTACTTAAAGTCAGCACACTTTCAATTCCTCATAGGTAGGCTCAAACAATTTATCAGAATAAAGTCGAAAGATCATTTTTCAGCTTTCAATTCCTCATAGGTAGGCTCAAACTAGAGTGGGATCCTGATAGGTTCAATTGAGGTTCGCAGCAACTTTCAATTCCTCATAGGTAGGCTCAAACGAAAAGCGTTTAAAGTTAGATATCATAGAAAAGGCACTTTCAATTCCTCATAGGTAGGCTCAAACACTTTAGAACGTATAATCTTTGATGAAAACTTTAAACTTTCAATTCCTCATAGGTAGGCTCAAACCATTCAGAAAGACGAAAATTATAGCTATAACAAAGACTTTCAATTCCTCATAGGTAGGCTCAAACAATGGGCGGGAGCTTGGACATGCGGTTTGGGAGATCCTTTCAATTCCTCATAGGTAGGCTCAAACTCTTTAGAACGTATAATCTTTGATGAAAACTTTAAACTTTCAATTCCTCATAGGTAGGCTCAAACTCTTTAGAACGTATAGTATTTGATGAAAACTTTAAACTTTCAATTCCTCATAGGTAGGCTCAAACCTTGGGTAGGTTATTTTGCTGATAATGCTGAACATGCTTTCAATTCCTCATAGGTAGGCTCAAACAGTCTTCATTGGATGGAGGGGTATCCAGGATGTGAGACTTTCAATTCCTCATAGGTAGGCTCAAACACAAACTACATTAAAGAAATGTGATTCGTTTTTATACTTTCAATTCCTCATAGGTAGGCTCAAACCGTAATCGAAATATAAATTATATCTCAATTTTAAAAGTTTTAAATCTTAATTTTGCGTCAATTCGTATGCATAGAAAAATATTTACTAATTCGCTCAGCTTTTATTCAATTTTCAAAGAACATAATTATTTATTTTACCCACCTAAACCACCACCTAATCCCATAGGCGGAATCGGACCAGAAGGATTAAAATAATCACTCTCTCTTTTCTTCTTTTTTCTTATCTTTTTCTTTTGAGAATCTCTGTCAGCTTCCTGTAAAATTTTTATTACTTTTATAAAATATTCAAAAAACTTTTTCATTTTTTCTTCTTTAAATAATTATATTTTTTTAAATTATAATACATTGCTATCAAAATCAAAACTCTTTTTTGCTAAAATTATTCTTTCCCATTTTATAGTATCTGGTAATTTATAAATTATTACACTATCTCT
>QMZV01000060.1 GCA_003663355.1 Candidatus Aenigmatarchaeota archaeon | reverse complement strand
ATGACAGTTCTGATAAAACAATTGTGAAAGGTGATTTAGAGGTGAGTGGAAAAGGGAATTTCTATGAACTCTGCATCCAAGGAAACTGCACAACGGTTTGGCCTATTGGCGGAGGCGGTGGAACCGGAGAAATAACTTTTGATGTCTGGACAGGGAGTGATAGTGATGGTTGTTCAAGTGGGACCACAGGTATTCCTTGCTCGGTTACCTGTAATGTTACTATACCTGATGGGTATACTGTTATATATGCTCATGGTGGGAAGGGAGGTCATCCTGTAGCTCAAACTTGTCAGTATCCTTCCCACGAAGAAAGTAATGAATTTCATACTTATGGAGTTGCTTGTGAAGAAATAAGTAGTTGTATAGGTAAAGTTGGACCATCGAAGTGTAAAATAAATATATCAAGTGCTCCTTATGAAACTGGTACTGGGTGGTATAATATTGATGCTTATTGTGGAATCTATGTCATCGCAGTAAAAGCAACGGGTGTAGGTGGTGGAGCAGTAGAAGATAAATGGGTTAATGAAACTGGAGACACAATGACAGGAGATTTGAATGTAACTGGAGGAATAGTTGTCGGAAATCCAGATGAAGGAAACAAAGGACCTGGAACTATTAATGCTGAAAAGATTTATGTGAATGGGAGTGAGGTTGGTGGAGGTGGAAGAAAAATAGAAACTTATGACATTATAGATAATAAATGGGTTGAACTTGGAGATTTTGATCATATCGAAATTTGTGGTTATAATTATTACGGTGATTATTACACAACACTTTGCCTATATGATACTTTAGGTAATTATTATTCTTTAAAATATACTAAAGCAGCAGGATGGGAAGGACTCCTTTTATATAAGAATAATAATTTATTTGGAAGTTATATTTGCAACGATTGTACTATTGATGGTATATATTTATATGGATATGTAGGTGATTCTTATAATACTCCAAGTGAATTTTGCCAGTATTGTAAAAATATGAAAGTTGTTTCATACACACAACCTTCTCGCGGTAGTGCAAAAACAGTATGTAATCAAATTAATAGCAGTTGTGAGTGTGCAGTCTCACACTGCTGTAATTATTACTGGGGGCCAAGTATTCTTTGCAGTAGATACCAAAAGTTACGAATCAAATGAAGAAATAAGAGGAGTCAATTCTCGTATGTTAAATTTTAAATAAAGAAGTAGTTCTTTTAAATAGTATTATTCTAGAAGTAATGAATTAGACGTGGCTCAAGTCTGTGTTGAAGATTTCACCTTGCATTAGAATTTTTCACAAACCCAAAAAATAGAAAATAACATATATAATAAATCCAAAAACTCCAAGCAAAAGGACGCCGATTGCAATAATTTTTGAATAATTTATATATTCTTCTTTATCTGGTTTTGTGGCGATAGTCAGGATTCTCCTGCACTGCTTTAAAAATTGTTTTGTTTTTTCTATCATTATTAAAAGGTATTATTTATTTAAATATGGACTGGACAGATTTCCAACTATTATATTGGTTCTTTATGAAAGCTGAGAAAGTTCTCTATCTTGGGACTCCAGAGATACTGAAATTTACAGTTCTGAATTCAAAGGAAGTTTATTATGTTTCCCCAGAGAAAATAGAGATTAAAAGTTCAAGATTGAAAAAGTTTGTTGAAAGCCCACAAGATTTTGATGTTTCTCTCTTGCCAAAAAAATTAGACAGAATAGTCAATTTTTTGCCTTTCAATATAGTGACAAGTTTTAAAATAATGGGCAAATATTTAGATTTATTAGAACCAGATAAAAATGTTCTAATTAAATTGCAAGTTCCAAAAAAACAGGCTCAATATACAGAAGTTATGCTTCATGACTTACTTGCACAATTTAAAATTTCAAAATTATCCTATTTAAATATAGAAGGTTATGGATACATTATTGGAAAAAAATTATAACTGATTTCTTTGAAAAATTATGGTCTCTATAACTGAGCTTGAGAAAATTGTTGATAAGATCAGATATCTTGAAACAGAAAAGAGAAAACTTGCAGAATTTCTCAAAAAAATTCCAGAATTATCCTGGAAGGTTTCAAAAATTGATTTAGGGAATATTAAAATTGGGGGCGAAGACGGTGGTTTAACAAAGAAATCTACTCACTTGATGGACTTTGTTTTTTTGAAAGCAATTTCTGTCATTTTCAATTATGAGAATGGAAAACTTCTTGATGTTGTTTATTATCCTTCAATAAATCCAACCCCGAAAATTACTTATTCTCCTGAATCTCTTTCAGATATTGAGTTCAGAATATTCTGGAGTTTGCAAAGATTGAAAAAGGAAATTAAAATAAGTATTGAAACAATAAATAAATTTTCTCCAGACTTGTTTTTAATTGATGGAAGTTTGTTGATTAATCCAGGAGATGTTCCAAGAAAAGATAGTTCTGTTTATTTGGATTATCTTGAAGTTAAGAATTTGTTTAATGAATTGTATAAAACGAGTAAAAAAGAAAATTGTATGTTGGCTGGAGTTGTGGAAGATTCAAGAAGTTCAGTATTTTGCAATTATATTTCAGAAAATATATTGAAAAAAATAAACAATCCAAAAGTGCCAGAATTAATTGATATCTTGAAAAGAACAAAAGACACAAATTTGCTTTATTATATGTTGGATAAAGGGGAAGCAACAAAGATTATAAATCTAGAGGGAGAAGTAAAATGTTTTTATCTAAAAACAGCAGAGTTTGATAGACCAATCAGAATAGAGTTTCTTGAAAAAGGAAAGGAAATTTCCGAACTTATTTACACAATTTCTTCGCAGAGCAGAACTTACGGGTTGCCAAATGTTTTGATAGAAGCAGATCAAAGGGCAAAACTCTCAGAGAATGATGCCGAGTATTACACAAGTTTGATTGCTTCAAAATTAGGGATTCAGAATATATTCTTTTTGAGGAGGGATAACAGGCCGTTTTAGTTATTACGAATTATTACAGTGTTATAATTTTAATTCTCAATTTTTACACAAGATTAATGTTTTGCGGATAAAAGAAGTTGCCAAAAGTAATTTGGGAAATCTCTATTCTTTTTATCCTCTGATGTGCGAGTCCGTTGGGACAAAATTTTTGTTAGAAAATGTTTTTAAACTTTAAATACTTTATCCATGTATTTTGAAAGCTTCATTTCTTGTTAGCATGTAATAGATACTCACTAACAATTCCCTAGCAGCTGCAATTATTGCTTTGTTATTCCCTCTTTTCTTTTTAACTTTTCTATAATGCTTTGTGATCTTAGAGTTGCAAAATCTTACATGAACATGTGCACATTGAGTCAAGATCCACTTCAAATTTTGGTCACATTCTTTTATTAGCTTTCCGTGATAGACATGATTACCGGATTGTATAACCCTTGGAACCAAACCAGCATATGAACAAAGTTTCTCTTCTGATTTGAATCTATTTATATCTCCAATCTCCGCTATTATTAACAAAGCAGTGTAATAGCTTATCCCAGGTATTGTTGTCAACAACATTGCTTGTTTATCTGCCTTACTTATTTTGTTTATTCTTTCTGCAGTCTCATTAACTTCTTTGTTCAAAGAATCCAAGATTCTCAAATAAGAATCTAATCTGTATCTATCCTGTTCCCTTAGTTTAACTTTCTTTAAGAATTCTGTTCCTGCCTTACCAAACAAATCTGTAAATCCATGCTTTATCCCATTCTTCAGCAATATTGAATGTATCTTATTCTTGATTCTCTTTACTTCTCTCTTTAAAGAAAGCATATGTCT
>QMZV01000059.1 GCA_003663355.1 Candidatus Aenigmatarchaeota archaeon | reverse complement strand
TATCTTTAAGGAGCTTTGTTTCTGTATACTTACTGCAAACTTCAATGCAGAAAGATCTATAAAGATTCAGGAGGAGATAGGGGATGGTTTTTTGAGAATGACAGAAAAACAAATAGCAAAGAATCTTAAAGACCTTGGTCATAGATTCCCTAACACAAGGGCTAGGTATATTGTCGAAGCAAGAAAAAGAAAAAACCTTGTTAGAAAAATGCTGAACCAGAAGAATGAGCAGGAAATAAGGGAATGGCTTGTGAAAAATATAAAGGGTATCGGTTATAAGGAAGCAAGCCATTTCCTTCGCAATATAGGATTTGAAAATGTTGGAATAATAGATTTTCATATAATTGATGTGTTAACAAAATTTGGATTGATCAAAAAACCAAAAACCTTAGGAAAGAAAAAATATTTGGAAATTGAAAAGATACTAAAGAAACTTTCAGAAAAACTAAACATTAGTCTCGCGAGACTGGATTTATATCTTTGGTATATTGAAACGGGAAAAATTTTGAAATAAGGAAGGGATAATATGACACAGAAACAAAGTGGTCAGCCAATAGAATTGTTTGCAAAAAACAGAAGATGTTGGGAAGGAAAAGCATGTTCCAGTAATTGAAAATAAACCCCCAACCCAGAGCCTCTGGGTATTTGGATAAATAAAAACTTAAAAGAAGATTTTAATTCTTGATTATTTTTAATTACAAAGTCTGTGGTTTACTTCTTATGTTTTTTAGCATATTCCTTTACTCTTTTAATAAAATCTTGAGGAGATTTTTTCCAAAAAAGTTTGAATTCGGGTTTATATCCAATTATAGCACTTTTACAAAAATGAGTTAATGTATTTAGATAAATCATGACATCTTCAGTAGTCCTTACTCCCTTATCACTCAATTGAATAGGACTACAATTAACTTCAAAACTTAAACCGAATGTTGTATGAATTTTAATTTTTTGATTATAAATATTTGAACCTTCTATACATTGTTGTGACAGATAAATCCAATTCACATCTTTTGGTTTAACAAAAATAAAATCTTTTGGTTTTATTATCCAACCATTAGAAATAATTAATTCATTTGATTCTAATTCTTTTTTCTTGTTGCTGATTGCTTTTTTAACTTCTTCTATAACTAAATCATTTTCACCATAGAATTTCCAACATTTATAGATATCATTTGATGGATAATAAATTAACTTAAAAAGTCCATCAAAAAATATAGCTACTCCTATAAGTGTCGCAGCATAAATTATATAAACAATATAACCAATTTCCCAAATTATCCAATTTAGTATAATACTTCCAATAGCAATCAAAAGTCCTATTCCGATGAGAGGCAAATTATCTTTTACAATCTTGTTTCTAACAAACTCATTAACCATAATAAAATACCATTTCTGTTTATTTAAAAATTATTCAATATTATGATAGAGATTTACTTATTTTTATTAGTATCTGGAATTTCTTTTGCTTTAGGAACAATTCTTCATGAGCTTGGACATGTACTTTTTTGCCATCTTACAGGTGTAGAAGTTATTGGAGTATCTTATTTTAATTTGGATGAAGATGTTGAAGCAGATGGATTTGTGATACATGAACCACCACAAACATTTCTTCAATCGTTACTCATAACTATTGGCCCATTCTTTACAGTTGGAGGCGTATTGGTTTTGATAGTCATATTTTTGATAAATAATCCACAATGGTTATTCACTGATTCTTTTCTTATAATGGCCATTGTCATGGGGTTTGGGATTAGTATGTTTCCTAGTACACATGATGTTAATAACTTAATAGAATTTATTACAACAAATTACAAATTTTCAATTAGAAATCTACATATTTGGTTATTCTTTCCTTTTGTCTATTTACTTAAAATTTGTTCTTATTTCTATGTAAAACTAATAATATTCATAGCTGGATTTATAGTTTTAGTAAGCATGTTTTCTGTGTAATTATCAACAAAATCCACTTACCTTCATCTTTCAGATATATTGTCTGGCATTTGACCGTTATTTTATATCAATTAAGAAAAACTATGGCAACAAAAAATTTTCGGCACCTTCGCGACTTTAAGTTTTTGGGCTTCGCTCAACGTTGCACTAAAACTTAATTCTAACTATTGTTTGGAGAAACTAATAGCAATTTAAGGTTTCTCATTATATTTGCTCCGCCCAAATCGGATAATGCCAACTTCGTTAAATTGCATGCTTTCAACGAAATTATAGATTCTATCCCTCGCCTAACTATCATTAAAGGAGGCACACATTCAAGAAAAGTTAATAAATATAAAAGAAAAATTAATACTTTTATTATGTTAGGAATGGGTTTATTTGATGAAGTTTTTGAAATAATAACCCAGTGGAAACCACAAAAAAAGTATCCCAATGAATTGAAATATCGAGACGATTTAATGAATTTTATTCATAACAAACTTAATAATTCTGGAAATATACTTTTTGGAAGCAGAAATGTCTTAGTTAGAAAAGAAGATGGAAGAGGACTTTGTGATATTGCAGTAGGTAATAGAAAAGTCGGAATTGAACTCAAAAAAGATTTAAAATCTAAATCACAAATTAATCGATTACAAGGACAAATAGATGATTATGAAGAAGAGTATGAGGAAGGGGTTATTGTTGTTCTGGTTGGAAATGTCAATAAGTATGTAGAAGAAGAATTAAGATATAGACTTCAAAAGAAATTAGATAAATCTAATATTTTTGGATTACAACAGTTTAGAATCAAACTGATAAATAAATCCGATAATAAAATAAAAGAATCTAAACAGAAATCTCAAAATATTTTTGGATTTAATTTTAATCCTTTTGGATAGCATACACCAAATATTACAAAAAACCAGAACCTAGTAGCAGGGTTCAATTAGTTAAGAAAAATCTTTTTAAATTATTTAAAACTTATTTAGTTCTTATGAGGTTATTTGAAATATTTCCAATATCAAAGAAAGAGAAGAAAAAAATAATAATAAAAGAAAATCAAAGAAAAGGAAAAATGGCAGAAGATATAGTTAAAATGAAATATTTACTTCATGGTTATGAAGTAGAACGAACAGGTAAGGGTCATGATTTTAGAGTAAGAAAAAGGGATTTATTTACAGGAAAAGTGACTGAAAGCAAAGTTATAGAAGTTAAATCTGGTAGAGCAAAATTATCAAAACTTCAACAAAAAATTAAAAAGAGAAAAAAGAACTATAAAGTTGAAAGGGTTGAACCTATCTTTTATTAAAAGGTATTAAAATGAAAAAAGAAAAACAGGTTATTGAAGGTCCGGAAATAAAGATTTCTGGCAAACTTGGAAGATTTGAAATTATAAAAGTTGTTGTATCTTCTTTTATTGAATTTGAAAAGGATAAAATTAGGATGATATGAAAATGGGTTCAGAACTTTATTTATTAAAAGAAAAGTTTATCTGTGATATGAAAAAAGAGGAGGTTGATTTCATAAAATTACTCTTCTGGCAACCTGACGAAAATAATTGCTATCTCATTACAGAAGATGATGTAAATGAGTTGAAAAAAGGGTTGAATGATAAAAATACAAGAAGGATAGCATCTGTCCTTATAAATTTGTGTAAAAAGTATAAAGAGATTAAAATAAGAATTGAAGAACCAGAAATTATTTTTTCATCGAGTTAAAGAAAAGAAATATATTCTATCAAAAATACTTCGGTTTTCTTTTCTTATATTTTGTATGCAGTAATTTCTTTGATTTTTCACCAAGAGGTTTTCCCAAAAATTCTTTATAAATCTTCTTAATTGCGGGATTGTGAGTTGCAACCCTGATTTCCTTGTTCTTATCCAGTCTGTAAAGAGTTTCCATTCTCTTTTTTCTGATTTCTTT
>QMZV01000058.1 GCA_003663355.1 Candidatus Aenigmatarchaeota archaeon | reverse complement strand
TACAAAACCATTTTTGTACTTTGCCACTTAAATTTTTTCTAAAACCTTTCTTTATTACATTCTTACCTCCACAATACTTACATCTCATAAATTTATTAGGTGACGATAAGTTTATATTAATCTTCCGGGTTCTAATATTAAAGTTGGTTTTTTATTTTCATCTTTGAAAAAGTTATTTAAAGGTTTACAAATTGCTTTTGCATATTCCTCTATATTAGGAACATTCCAATCTTTAAAATCATATTCTGCTGGACAGGCTTCTGTAGCAAAACCGCCTCCTAAATCTATATAATTCATTTTAATTCCTAATTTGTTTTTGAGTTCTCTAACAAATTTCAGAATAGTCAAAACAGCTTCTTTGTATAAGTCAATATTTATTATATTTGTTCCAATGTGTATATGAACTCCATTTAAAGTAAGATTTGTAAACTTATTTTTAATGGTTTCAGCAACATTAAATGCTTCTCCACTTTCAACATTAAAACCAAATTTGCTCCAAGGTAATTTTCCGATTTTAGCATTTATTCTTATTCCTATACTAACTTTTTTATCTAGTTTTTTACTAATTTCATTAATTTTGTTTAGTTCATCAAAATTATCAACATTAATCATACAATTATCTTTTATCATAGAACTCAATTCTTCTATTGGTTTATAAGGACCATTTACAATTATTTTATTTCCTTTAACTCCAATCAATTTTGCTATTTGATATTCAAATCCAGGAATTACTTCGGCCAATCCCCCCAATTTATTAATTAATTTGCATATTCCAAGAAGATAATTTGCTTTATATGCATATGATATTTCAGTATTGGGATATAATTTTGTAAAACCCTGTTTTATTCGCTTGTATTGAGAAATAATCTTTGATTCATCTACCACAAAAAGCGGAGATCCATACTTTTTTAAAAGTTCTTTAACATTGATTCTCTTATTCAAAATATCTCCCATTTTTATATTTAGTACTTTTAAATTATTGTTTTAATGGGGTACTCATACCAAAATAACCTCTCTTTATTTTTTATTTATCCATCACTTACAACTTATTTATTGAAAAAGTATTTCTTCAGCAACTGTTTTTTTAATTTTTTGGTCTTCTTTCATATAACTCGGAAATTTTCTCGCAACAGATTTTCCTATTGCAATTTCCATCAAGAGTTCATCTTCTTTCATAATAATTATTTTATATTTATAAATAAAAAAATGAAATGGGGAAGAAAGCAGAAAAATTTGAACTCATCCTATAATCTCATTAATAACTCTCCTAAAATCAATCTTTTTAGAATCAATAACATTCCATAAAGTAAATCTTTCCGGTCTTACTTCGCTGACTTCTTTTAAAATTTCTGGTTTGAATTTTTCATCAAGTAAGGGCAAAAGGGCGAAATTATAAACATCTTTCTTTTTCATCAAATTCTTGATATATTCAAAAAAATTCTCGGAACTAAATCTCAAATCTTTTAATTTGTCTGAATAAAGAGAATAAACTTTTGCTGAAATCAGAGTTCCAGTTCCTGCAAGTTGACCGTGGAAATATTTTCCTTCATTTATTTTGTTTTCAAGCAATCTCTCAACTTCGTGTTCAGAACCGGAGCAATATCTTGAAGTTTCTTCCATTGCCAGACCGGACAAAATTAAAGATTCTGCAAGTTCTTTTTCATCTCTGCAATTTAAAACTTTTTCTACAGATTCAAGACTCAGTTTTTTGTAAAATTCTGAAAATTTCTCTCCTCTTTCTTTTTCTGCAAGACTTAAATCCTGCAGCGCTATCAAGTTAGAAATTAAATCACAAATACCCGCCTTTTTTAAGTTCCCGGAATTTTTCCATAAGTTCAAAGGAATAATAACTTTTCTCGGATATTTCGCTGGGATTGTTTCTCTCTTACTTCCTTTGTAAAGAGAACAGTTTTTTGAAATTAGACCATCGTGAGAAGGAGCGGTTGGAACAGAGATTAAATTTAAATTCAAATCAGAGGCAATTTTTTTTGCGACATCAATTGCTTTCCCACCCCCGAAACCAACAATGTCTTTCTCTTTTATCATCTCTTTGATTTGTTCAGCTTCCTCAATTGAAGCTTTTGAAACCGGGTGAAAATCTTTAAAACCCAAATTTAAAAGCAACTTTCTTGTAAAAGAGCCTTTATTCGTAATAATCGCTTTTCCTTTCAATTCATTAAAATCATTGTTATTCAAATATTTTAACTCTATGCCTCTCTCATCTAATAATTTTTTTAACTTCATTATTTAAATTTTTCAAATTTTTATAATGGTAGAAGTTGGTCAGATTTGCAAAAAAATTGCCGGGAGAGAAAAAGGGAGATATTGCGTTGTAGTTAAAATAGATGGAAAATTTGCAGAGATTTCCGGAATAAAGAAGTATGGAATGTGCAAGAGGAGAAGATGCAACATCAAACATCTTAATCCAACAAAATTCAAAATTCAGTTGAAAGGAGAAAAACAAGAAGAAGTGGAGAGAAGTTTATCAGAGAGCGGAATAATTAAAAAATTGTCTCTTATAAAGGAAAGAAAAAAAGCAAAGAAAATAATTAAAAAAGAAGAAAAGATAAAACCTGAAATAAAGAAAAAAGAAGAAAAACCTGAAAAGAAAGTTCAGAAAGAAATTCAAACAAAAGAAACAAAGAAAGTTAAAACTCAAAAAGAGGGCAAAAAACCTAAAAAATAGGTGAATTTAAATACTTTAAAAACAAAAAATATTATGTTTAAAGGAATATCAGAGTCAAACAAAAAATTAATTTTCGGAATTATTTTGGCAGCAGTTGTTTTTTTGGGTTATCAGGTTATTGCAAGTTATATGACAAATCCTGTAGATACAAGTTTAAAATACCCGAATCCTGGTCATTATCCGGGAGAAATTGGTCCTGGAACTTTTAATTCAAGTAATAGTCCAGACCCATATTGGAATTTTCCAGGAAAAATCTGCATTAATGGAGATTGCATATCAAGTTGGTCTGAAATTTCAGCAGGTCAGGCAATTGGTCTAAAAGCTGAAATTGTTGGGCAGGAAGAAAGACCAAGCAAGACTGAAGGAGACCAACTTGCATATCGGAGTGGATGTGGAGATGGAACAGGAAATACAATAATTTGTGATGATTCTTGGCATACCTATGATTTAGATAAGCAACCGAGTGAGCCTTATGTTTATACGAAATATGAGTTGTATTGTCACCCTCCTTACAACAATCCTGTAGAGACTTATGGAACTGCAACATTGGTTTATTCTAATCTTACTGATGTTGAAGGAGATAATAATGGTGATATATACCCGACTGGAATTGATTTAGATAAAGTGACTATTGAAAACACATATAAATTAAAAATCAAAAGTAAGGACTGCGACGACCTATATTGTTTTTGTTATGTAACTGTAAAAGAACTTTTAAATGGATACCTCCCAATAATAAATATAACAAGTACTGCAGATTATTTGCTTTCAGATATAAACATTGGAATATTTTTTGTAGCTGCTGATGGGACTAACAATATAATTTGTGAGTGGAAAGGAACTGAAACGTTTAATCCAGGAGAAACCAAAACATATTCAACTTCAATAAAATACAAACAACCCAAAGCATTTATTTGTGGTGGTGGAAATCAAGATTTTGAAGCATGGGGAGATTGCTTACCTCGTTATGGTACTTATGCTTCAAATTATGATAATTATGGAATCAAAACCTGCTCCATAGATGAAAAACTAAGCACAAACGAGGAATACTGGATTGAGGTGACTGCAAACAATTTCTTGATTTACAAACAAAAAGTTAAATTCACTGAAAGCGGTTTGGTGTTAATTTAAAATATTTAGTATTTGAGGAGAATAATTCAGGGTGTGGTTGGTGAAAATCCATTAATTTTAGTAAATTTAGAATTGGAACCTATTTATGCAAACATAGGTGAAACAAATGAAACAAAAACAATAAAATTGGTATTAATTTAAAGTAACTCTTCTTTCAATTCTATATATTAAGTTATGTTAGAATTTAAATACATGATTATAATAACTTCATTTCTGCTATTGCTACTTTTATTTATTGGCTTTCTTTTGCAGTAT
>QMZV01000057.1 GCA_003663355.1 Candidatus Aenigmatarchaeota archaeon | reverse complement strand
TTCTGAAAAGAAAGTGTCTTTAATATCAAATTTAGTATTCCACATTTCTTTTTTTCCTTTCAAAAGAATTTCTTTCTCTTTATTTTTTCCAGTCATAAAAGAACTCCATAAAACTATTGTTCTCGGTTGAGTAAATTCTGAAATATCTGTTTTTCCATAAAATTTCTGTTTCAAATTTTGGCAGTTAAATTTCTCAACTAACTCATATTCTAAAGCATCAATTGCTAAGATAATAATCATTTTTCTTCTGTTATTATACCTCCTGCCACTATCCCATTATCTTTTTCAAAAACAAATCTTCCCAATTCTGGGATATAATTGAAATTATCCACAACCACTGGCTTCAAGGTTTTTACTACCATAACTCCAACTTCATTATTCTTTAAATTTTTAGCATTGGTTTCAATTTCTTTTAAAGTTGAAGAATCAATCCTCTTTTCTATTTTTTCAACTTTTGCAGATACCTCTTGAGTGGCTAATTTTAAAGTTATTCTCTCGTTAATGTTAAATTCTCTATCAGAAATCCAAAAAACATTTGCTTTTATTTTGTCTGTTACTTTCGGTTTATCTCCAACTTCTTTACAGATAACATTTCCTCGTTCTATGAATAAAGAATCTTGTATTGTTATGCCAATACTTTCTCCTGCTTCTCCTTGAATTGGATTTTCTAAGAATTTTTCGATTGACTTTACTTTTGTTTTTTTATTATCTGGTAAAACAATAATTTCATCACCTTTTTTTATCACTCCTGCTTCAACTCTTCCCACAAGTATCCTTTTATTGTTAATTTTATAAACATCTTGTATTGAAAATCTTAAACTTTTATCAGAATTTTTTCTCATTGATTGAAAAGTATCTAAACATTCAAGAACCGTCTTTCCTTTATACCAAGGCATGTTTTCTGATTTCTTTGCTATATTATCCCCATTTTTTGCAACAATTGGTATTGTAAATGAGGGTCCTAGATTTAATCTAAGTAAGAAATTTAGTAAATCCTCTTTAACTTCAATAAATCTATCCTTTCTATAGTTGACTAAATCCATCTTATTAATTACTATAATTAACTGTTTCAATCCAAGCATTTTAAGAATATAAGCATGCCTTTTTGTCTGCTCCTTTACTCCCTCATTTGCATCAACAATAAGTATTGCTGCATCTGTTTGAGAAGCCCCTGTAATCATATTTTTTATAAATTCTCTATGGCCAGGAGCATCAATTATCACATAATTTCTTTTTTCTGTATTAAAAAAAATCTGGGCAGTATCTATCGTTATCCCTTGCTCTCTCTCTTCTTGTAAATGATCTAAAATAAATCCAAATTCCATTTCTCTACCCAAAGCTTCGCATGTCTCTTTTACTTCCTCAAATTTATCCCTTGGCAAAGAATTTGTGTCATAGAGTAATCTTCCAATTAAAGTCGATTTTCCATGATCAACATGGCCTACAATTACTATTGACATTCTTTTCTCTTCTTGAATTGTTTTCATCTTAAAATATATCCTCCTTATATCCTTGTTTTATTATGGCCCAAAACCTTTCAAATAAGTAATAAGTAGGAATTTTAACAAGAATTTCTGAGATACCAAATTTAAATGCCAACACTAAATCTTGACTTAGTACATAGATTATAATAGGTGAAACTAAAAAGGATTGATAAAGCCTGTAGGTGAGTGCTTTTACAAAACTTCTCTTATGGGATTCATAACTTTTCATTTCTTTCAGGATACTATAACCTTTACATTCACATATAACCTAAACTTCTTAGTTTCTGCATCATATACGCAGATTCTTTATCCTGGGCTCTCCCAGATCTTTCCGAAATAGAGGTTGTTTTTAATTCTTGAATTATTTTATCTATGGTGTCTGCTTTTGAATTTATTGGTAAACAACAAGGCTTACATCCAATACTTCTATATCTCTTACCATCCTTTGCAAAATATAAGGGAATGATTGGAATTTTTTCTTTTTTAATATATTCCCAAATATCAATCTCAGTCCAGTGCAGCATAGGATGAACCCTTATATGTTCTTCATCATCCTGCTTTGTCTTGTATTGATCCCATAATTCTGGGGGTTGATTTTTGTAATCCCATCTAAATTCCAAATCTCTTGGAGAGAAGTACCTTTCTTTTGCTCTAATCCCATGTTCATCCCTTCTTATTCCCAATAGCAAGGCTTTAAATTTATGTTTTGTAATTGTTTGTTTTAAAGCTTCTGTCTTTAAAGCGGTGCAACACTCTAATTTATTTTTTGGAGAAATTCCTGCTTTTATAGCTTCCTCATTTCTTCCAACAATTAAATTTAACCCCCATTTTTTTGCATACTCATCTCTCCACTTTATCATTTCAGGAAATTTATAACCAGTATCAATATGCAGTATTGGAAAAGGAATTTTTCCAAAAAATGCTTTTCTGCAAAGCCATAATAAAGTTGTTGAGTCTTTTCCTATACTCCATAATATCGCAATGTTATGAAATTGCTTATATGCCTCTCTTATTATGTAAATGCTCTTACTTTCTAACTCAGATAAATGATCCATTTTATAATTATACTCAAATTAGAGTATAAAAATACTCCAATTGTAGTATAATTTAGAATTAAAGTATAAAAATGACAATTAGGAAGTATATGGACAGTGTTGCA
The DNA here is from genome assembly GCA_003663355.1 of Candidatus Aenigmatarchaeota archaeon. Classification (GTDB taxonomy): domain Archaea; phylum Aenigmatarchaeota; class Aenigmatarchaeia; order QMZS01; family QMZS01; genus QMZS01. Next base: position 1,450 of record QMZV01000057.1, on the reverse strand, counting down.
GAGATATAGGATTCTCTTCTCTTTTGGAGAGATGTGTAATTTTCTGTAGTGCCTAACTCAATTGGAGTATTTATCATATATATCCTAACTTCCTTAACCTTTCCCTAACTTTTCTCACCTCCTCCTCTGTCAATCTATCCTCTTTCTCTTTCAAATTTCCTCCAGATGCAATATTCCTCATAGCATAAACGATAAATTCATTTACAGATCTAAAACCAGTATCTTGAATTATCTCCTTTAATTTTTCATATAATTCTCGAGGAATTTTTATTGTAACCTTTTCTTTCATTATCTCAATCAAGATAGCCTAAAGCTCTTAATCTTTCTTTCACTTTCTCTTCATCTTCCTTACTATAAACTCCTTCCTCTTCTTCTGTTTCTTCTAAAACTTCTCTTAGAACATATGCTATATAATCAGAAACTGTTTCAAATTCTGTACCTTGAATTCTTTTTTTTATTTTCTCCACGATGTGGGTTGGTACAAGGACATCTGTAAATTCCGTAAAGTGCTTTCTTTCTTTATCCATTTTATATTTTAATAGTCCTTTTTTCTTTAATTCAAGGGTTGCCTCCTCAACTTTATCTTCCGCTGATCGAGGGTTGTTTTTCCATAATATGGTCTTGGCCCTCCTTTTATATACTTTTGCTTACAAACTGACCATTACAAATCTTCATAATTCTCAATTAGCTTGTCAACTAAAAAAGGACCGATAAATCCAGCTCCGCCGGTTACGAGAATTTTTATAGTAATAAATTTGATTTTTTTAATTAAAAACAAAAGTCCTGATAATTATTTCACCCTATCCCAGATATTTTTAATTTCTTTTAAAGTTAGAGTTTTGGTGCCGACTAAAAAAATGAGATAGATTGAAGTTCCTATTATTATGGTAAGAATTAATTTGGACCAGATATCTAAAAAATCCAGACTTTTTATTAGATAAGTTAAAGAGGCGATTAAAATACCAGACATTGCTAGGATACTAAAAGATTTCCAGGGTAAGGTGAAGAAGATATCTTTTTTTATTTTTAGAGTGGAAAGGATGAAGAGAAAGAGAAAGGAAATGGTAGTGGAAATGGCTGCACCTTCCATTCCATAGAAGGGGATTAAAATCAAATTTAAAATTAAATTCATACAGGCTCCGGAAAACATTATCTTGCTCACCTCTTTTGGCTTGCCAATTCCGGAAAGAGTGGTGTTGTTAACTCCTGAAAGAGTATTGATAAGGTAGCCAATGGCTAAAATCCTCAAAACCCCTCCTGCTGCTTTAAATTCTCCACCAAAGAGGATTCCTAGGATTATTTCGGGGAACAGGAACATTAAGAGTGCCAGAGGGAAAACTAAAATTAAAGCGTATTTATAGAGCATTCCTAATCCTTTACCTAGTTGGTCTTTCCTTTTTTTAGCCCATAATTCGGATGAAAGGGGAAAAAGGATGGAAGTGAAGGCAAC
>QMZV01000056.1 GCA_003663355.1 Candidatus Aenigmatarchaeota archaeon | reverse complement strand
ATATATATTAAAAACAAAAAATATTATGATAAACAAAGAGAACAAAAAATTAATTTTCGGAATTATTTTGGCAGCACTTGTTTTCTTAAGTTATCAAGTTATTGCTTCCTATATGACAAATCCAGTAGATTCAAGTTTAAAATACCCAAATCCTGGGCATTATCCAGGAGAAATTGGTCCTGGAACTTTTAATTGTTCTGGAACAGGCTCAAACTGCTATTTTAAATTTACAGATGATTTTGGAAATACAGGATTAAAAATCATTAATGGAACCACAGAAATCTATAAAGGTCTCCATGTTGCTTCAGGTTATCCGCTTGTTGTTGATAGTGACACTTATCTTGGAAATGACAGTTCTGATAAAACAATTGTGAAGGGGGATTTGGAGGTGAGCGGAGGAATTGTTAGTTTGAATGATATAGTAGCAAATTACAAAGCAAAGATAGAAAGTTATGATTCAAACAATAATGATATAGTTGATAATATTGAACTACTGACCGCTATAGAAGATTGGAAAGCAGGAAAGACTTCAGAAAAAGTTCTAAATATAATGCTCCTTTTATGGAGACAGTCCTCATCAATTTCTGGTCTTCCTGGAAGTATTGGTGTTGATAACTACAATGTATTTGCAAGTAACAATGATACTTTATATTCTGGCTATTTCACAGGGGGCAAAGGTGTCAAGATTGAAGGTGATTTGAATGTGACCGGAGGAGCAGTTGTTACTGGTAGTACTGGTGCTAGTCCAGAAGGTGTAGAAGTATTTTTCAGACCTCACATAAGCATACATGGTAAATCATCAGGAGGTCTCAGAGTTATAAATACTGATGGTGACGAAGATGAATTAATGCTTGTTGGTAGTAGAGTGTATTTAGGGGCACTAACTGGCCCTTATGTGAAGATAGGAGATGGAAAAATAGGAGCTGAACTTACATCCGGCAATCGACTCGAAACAATGGGTGATTTTAAGATTAACGGTGATTTGGAGGTGAGTGGAAATATATTACATAACAATAATCCTTATGTGGAATGCCAAGGGGTATTAGCGGGGAATGATAATAACTGGATGACAGATGATTATTATACGGGCGAACAAGTATGTGACCATTTAGGAGATGATACCAAGTGGGCATGCGAACAAGTATACTATTATGACGTTGGTAATGATATATGGATATTACAAAACTGTTCTCAAACCCTTTACAAAAGTTATTGGGCATTCGGTGCACACGATGTTGTGGGTAATGAAGTTGGGGCAGCTATAGCTTGTTGTAGATAGTTGGAGAATAGCAAATTTAGGGCAAGAGGGGGGCTGTTGATGTCTGACATCAACATCCTTTCTTTTTGACTGGTTCTTATTGGATGAAAACGGAAATTTGTTTGTTAAGGGAAAAATCACAGAGAATTTTAATTTTGGGGAATAATTTCTTATTTAAATTCTAAAAACAAATTAAATTAGGTGAAGGGAAAATGGAAGAATTAAAACTTGAAAAAAGAATAGTGATCAATCCAAAGATTATGGTTGGTAAGCCAATAATTAAAGGGACACGAATACCTGTAGATGCTATTATAAAAAGAATAGCAGATGGTATGACAATAAAAGAAATCCTTGCAGATTATCCAAATCTTACTAAAGAAGATGTTGAAGCAGCTCTGCGATATACTGCTAAGGTAATTAGGGGAGAAGATATAATGCCTTTGGTAACAAAAGCTAAAAAACATGCGATTTCTAGTTGATGAGTGTACTGGTAAAAGATTAGCAATACTTCTTAAAAATGAGGGATATGATGTATTGTTTGTTGGAGATATAATGCCTTCTGCTTCTGATGAAGAGATTATAAAGAAATCTGAAGAAGAAGACAGAATACTTATCACAGATGACAAAGATTTTGGAGAGTTAGTTTTTAGAATTGGCAGACCCACAAAAGGAATCATACTTCTTAGAATTGTTACTAATCCAGAGAGAAGGATAAAAGCATTGATTAAGTTACTAAAAACTTATGATGTGAAAAATAAATTTATTGTCCTAAGAGAAGATGTTGTAAGAATCAGAAAAATAAATGTTTAAAAATTTTTTTGTTGATGAGATTTTGTTAGAGGAATATTTAAGTTCCAAAAACAAATTAATTTAGGTGAGAGAAATGGGAAAAGAAAAATTTGAATATGTTATAAAAGTTGATGGTAAAGTGGTTTGGAGGGGTCTAAATCCAACAAAAGCATACGATGAAATTAGTGCAAAATATCCAAAAAAGCAGGGTTGCAATAGCTTGGAGGACAAAAGAGAAAATCTTAGTTTGTTTAATATGAGAGTGGAATTTCCGTATATAGAGGAAGAAAGTGATGTTTTTGAAATAGTTAAAAGACCAAAAATAGAGATAGAAATCTTTTCAATTAAGAAAAAATATTTGATGAAGTTTTAGCAGATACAGGAGCAGATTTCTCAGTTCTACCAAGATATATTGGAAATCTTATTGTAGAAGATATACTGAGATTAAAGGCATTGTTCCAGGCGTAAAATTAATTGTTTATATTCACAAATTGAAACTCAAGATTGATGATTTTGAATTTGAAGCTCCTGTTGCAATTGCAGATTCGGATGATGTTCCTATGATTTTAGGAAGAATAAAAGGATTGGATTTATTTAAATGTATTTTTGATCTTGGTAAGAAAACTATACTTCAGTCTGAAGAATGAAATTGGATGAAAACGGAAATTTCTTAGAGAAGCCAAGAAAAAAGTTTGGAGATAAAATTGTCAATTTATTAAAAGAAGGATTAAAGGATGTTGAATGGGAAGACGTAGAAAAAGAAAGAGATGATAGAAAATGGTGATTGGTGTTAATACAGGATTCTTTATAAAATTAAAAAATTTATAATAAAATCTTTATGCAGGGGTAGCCAAGTGGTCAAAGGCGCAGGGCTAAGGACTCTGTCCGTTAGTCGGTTCGGGAGTTCGAAGTCAGACTTTCTTTCTTTAAAATGAGCCTTTAAAAAGATCAAGCTAAAAGAAAACAAAGATACGAAAATCTCCCCCCCTGCAGTTAAAATAATTTATCTTTATAATTATGGAATATATGACCTATAAACAGGGAAAACTATTTGTTCCAGATGAAGAAGGAAGAAAAATTGGAGAGAAAGCTTTTTTATCTTATGGAATAGGAATATCAGGATATGATGAACACCCTTATCTTGTTTTTCTTGAAGACCTTAAAAAAATTATGTATAGCACTCCTCTAATTTATATTCGGTATGTTCCGATAGATAATACTGCAAAGGCTAAAAGGACATTAACTGGTGGATTAAAAATAAAAAGAATTGTGTCAGGATTAAGTATGTATGAGCAACAAGAAGGAGTTAAACCAACTTCTACATTTTCCAGAGAAGAATACAAAAAAATTAGACAATTTCTAGTGTAGTACCAATCATTTAAATTTTCTTATTATTATGGACTCAGAAATAAAATTCAAAATTAAAGAACTCTCAAAGAAAAAATGGATGAAGGTATCCCTTATTTTTGAAGTTCTTGGCACAACCAGAGAAATTGTTGAGAAAAGTCTGAAAGAGCACATTGAAAAACTTGAAAAAATAAAAACAATTTTTCTTTATAAAAAAGAATTCAGCAAAATAGAAGAAGTTGAGAAACCTATGAAAAATGTGGAAAAAGCTTATTCGCAGATTGTTGAAACTGAAGCAATGGTTAAAGACATAAGAACTCTAATAATAATTGCAATTTCCTATGGGCCAAGTTCGATTGAAATTTTAGAGCCTAAAAAGATTGAGATTTCAGTTGGAGAAATTCAAGATGTTTCAAATATGATTGCAGGCATAATTCACAAATTTGCGGCTGCAGGAGTAGGAGGAATTGTTGCAACCCCGAAAAAATGAAACAGGCAATTTTAGTAAGGAAGGACTTAAAGATGGGTAAGGGAAAAATAGCAGCCCAAGTTGCTCATGCAAGTTTGGGAGCTTACAAAAAAACAGAAAAGAAAATAAGGGAAAAATGGGAAAAAGAAGGAAGCAAAAAAATTGTTTTGAAAGTTGAAAATGAGGCAGAATTGATAAAAAGGCAGGAAATTGCAATGGAAAAAAAACTGCCAAATTTTCTTGTTATAGATGCCGGACT
>QMZV01000055.1 GCA_003663355.1 Candidatus Aenigmatarchaeota archaeon | reverse complement strand
GAGTTTGCACATTCAATCACTTTTTATTTATTCAATGAATAAAAACCAAAGTTGCAATGCAATAGAAGAAGTTATTAAAAACAACTTGAGAACTTTACAACCTATTTTAGAAAAGCTAATAGAGTATGAGGAAGGAGAAAAAAGAAAGAACAGTGTTGAGTACATAAAACTAAAGAGAGAGTATATTCAAGCAAATATTAGATATTTTTTATTGGTTGAGAAAAGCAGAGAATTATGTAACAGCAATTATGTCCCTGTTATTTATTTTTTTGATGAAAAATGTGAAATCTGCAAATTGCAGGGTTATATTTTAACAAATCTCAGAATTTATTTCAATGGAAGCCTTTTGGTTTTTCCAATAGATGCTGATTTCAAAGAAGAGCCATTGGTTGATGTTTTAATAAAAACTTATAATGTCACCTCATTTCCAACCCTTGTTATAGAAGATGAGATTGTTAGAAAATATCTGCCAAGAGAAGAACTTAAAGAGAAAATTTGTTCAAAGTTTTTAGAAGAAAAAAAGGAATGTGAATTTAATACAAAAGTTTAAATTTTATAATTTTTAGAAGAAATTTTAAAGAAGTTCTAAGCACCTTTATCTTGCTTTTTCTCTTTTCTATCCAAGTTACAGGAACCTCTTTTATTTTCAAATTACTTTTTTGAGATCTAATAATAAGTTCTGTATCCCAAAAAAAATCTTTGTTCTTTATTTTCTCTAATATTGGAAGTATTTTTTCTTTTCTAAAACCTTTAAGTCCGCATTGATAATCTTTTATCTTCATCTTAAACAAGAAATTTATGAGTAAAATATAACTTCTTGTCAAAAAATTCCTAAGAAAGGTTCTTTTTTTCTTTGAAATCCTGTATCCAATGACTAAATCATAGTTTTTCAATTCTTTTGATACTTTTAGAATTCCGGAAATACCGCAAGATAAATCAGCATCAACAAAAATACAAAATTTAGAAGAAGAGATTTTTATTCCATTTTCTATATCAAAACCTTTTCTACCTTTAATTTTGTTCTCTATAACCTTCACATTTTTACAAGATTGTTTAAATTTTTTTATTTTTAATAAGGTATTGTCAGTACTCCCACCATCTGAAATTATTAATTCAATATTTTTCAACTTCAATATTTCTTTTACACTCTCTTCTATTATTTCTGATTCATTATAAGTTGGAATAACAATAGACAGCATAAATAATTTATTTGTCATAATTATGAGAAATCCAACTTCTGCCGGAATTTTTTACCCACAAACAAAAGAAGAACTTTTAGCAGAATTAAATTTATTGTTTGAAGTGCAAACAGAATTTTATTCTGATGCTTTAGGAATTATTGTTCCTCATGCCGGTTATTTATATTCGGGACAAGTTGCTGCAAAAACCTATAAAGCAATTTCAACAATAAAAAAGAAGAAGTTTGTTATCTTAGGAGTAGATCACTATGGAACAAATGTAATTGCAACATCAAAGCAGGATTGGATAACCCCTTTAGGAACAGCAAAAATAGACATAGAATTTGTTAATAAAATAACAAGAGAGCAAGCAATTATTCAAGATGAAATTGCAATGGAAAAAGAGCACTCAATAGAAGTTCAATTGCCTTTTCTTCAGTATGTTTTTAAAGATTTCAAGTTTGTTCCAATACAATTGCCCAGTCTTCAATATCAGGAAATTCTTGAACTCAGGGATGTTCTAAAGGATGAAGATTATTTTTTTATTGCAAGCAGCGATTTCACCCATTATGGTTCTTCCTATGGATTTTTGCCAAAGGAGAGCATTTATAATCCAGCAGATTATGTTAATAAATTAGACAGAGAAATTATTAAAGTTATACAAGAATTTGATGGAAAAAAGTTCTATTCTTTTATAAGGAAAAAAGATTTAACAGTTTGCGGTTATATACCAATAACTCTATTGCTTGAAATTACAAAAAAATTAAATGGAAAAAAAATTTTAGAAATTGGTTATGATAGCTCTTTCTCTGTATCTCGCGATCCTTCCACCATTGTAGGATACTGCGGATTAGTTATTCTTTAATTTAACTGAACTTCTGCTGCTCTTTCCCATACATTATTAAATATTGGTTCCATCAACTCCTTTGCAACATGTGAACTTTTGGTCCAGAATGCAACTTCTTGAGAAGGCTCAACTTCTCTATCATTCACTAAACCAAGAATTACATGTTCTCCGTCAAATATATGTAGTTTTCCAAGAGGAGATTCTATTCCTTTTATATCTTTTATTTTCATATATGGCAAGAGTTCTGAGAGGATTCCTTTGTTTTTGTCTGTGATTGGTGCTGCAACTCTTATATTCACCTTGTTTTTCTTTAACTTACTAAAATGTTTTAGATGGTATGTCAATTCTTCAAGACCTTTTTCTGAAGTCAAAATGTTCACATAACTGCTTGTTTTTGCTAGCAAATTTTTTATTTGCATATTTATCTTGTCATTAGATTTTATAAGTCCGGTGAAATTCTCTGGTGAAATTAATTTCAAATCTTTTTTGTAAATTGAAACCAATTCTCTCATTATATCACTTTTCTTCAATTCTTCCAATCTCTTAATTCTTTGATCAGCTTCTCTTTCAACATTCAGTTTCAAATTTTCAAATGCCGAAACAGGTTCAACAGCAACATATTTGAAAGGGCTTCCATGCTGAACAATTACAAAACCTTTTTGCTCAAGAGATTCAAGAACATCATAAACTCTTGCTCTTGGAACTCCTGACAACTCTGAAAGTTCACTTGCAGTTGCAATTTTTTTTATTAGAAGAGCTGTGTATAAATTTCTCTCATAAAGATTCAGACCTATCCCTTTCAACCCTTCAAGAACTTTTCTCTTTACAGTTTGTGTTACGACCATAGTATAATTAGTATTAAAATTTTAAATATATGAAAAATTCTTTAATTTTTAAACATATTTTATAGATGGGTTTAAAGAAACTGTTGTTAAACTGGCAAGTTTTGTTATTGCTGTTCTTTATAATAATCTCAATAATTGCAATAAACCCAAGACTAAGTTCTGCAGGGATAGTTGTAACCTCTGTTGGTGAAGGTCCCTTTTATTTGAAGATAGAACCAGGAACAACAATTTATTCAGCAAATATTGTTGGGCAAAAAAGCAGGGAAATAAATACTTTAGCGGACTTGCTTTTTTTTCAGGGCAAAAAAGGATATTTAAATCTTAATACAGACAAAGGAAACAAGATTATTGAATTGAAAGGAGATGAGGTATTTAATCTCTCTGCTGAAAAAATCAGGAAGTCCAATCTTAGATTTGGTTTAGATATTGAGGGAGGAATAAGGGGTTTATTAGAACCAGTTATGACAAATGAAACAAATGCTTCAATTTCAGAAATTATTTCAATTTTGGAGACAAGAATAAATGTTTACGGTTTGAGACAAGCAGAATTTAGAAAATTGAAAATAGGGAATAAAGATTTGGTGATGGTTCAGATTGCTGGAGGAACTAAAAAAGAAATTTTGGAATTATTAGCGAAAGAGGGAGAATTTGAAGCAAAAATCCCATTAACTTTAAAAAATGGTTCAACATTCAAATTAGGAAAATTCCTAAAGGGCAAAAATGAGAATTTTGTTTTGGAAATTTTAAATAAAACATCAATAAAAATAAATAATATTACCTATTTTGTTAATGAAACTTTTAGTTTAAATGGAATTGAGTTTGAGATAAAAAATTTAACAGAGAAGCAAGTTGTTTTAAATGGTTTGGTTTATACGGGCAAGGATGTTAAGGAAGTTGGAATTCCTCCCCAAAGCAATTATCTTGGAAGAGTTAGAAATGGGGGCTACAGATTTCAGTTTGGAGTTATAGTTTCTAAGGAAGGTGCAAAAAAGTTTGCGGAGATAACGCAAAATCTAAAGAAAATAGTGACTCCAGAGGGAGATTATCTCTCTGAAAAAATTTATTTCTATCTTGACAATAAAGAGACCGATGCATTAAATATTGCTGGAGATTTAAGAGGAAGAGAAGTTACAAATCCAGTAATTACAGGTTATGGAAAAACTAAGGAGGAAGCGATTCAAAATAGAAACAAATTGAAAGCAGTTTTAAAATCAGGAAAATTGCCTGTAAAAATGAAAATTGTTTCATTAGATGAACTAAGTGCCACTCTCGGCAAGGATTATCTTTATTTAATTGCTATTGCAGGTTTGGCAGCAATTATCTTGGTTAGCATTGTTGTTTTCATAAGATACCATAATTTAAAAATTTCTTTAGGAGTGATACTTACAATGTTTTCAGAAGTTATAATTATTCTTGGTTTTGCTGCTTTGACTAAGTGGAATTTATCTGCTTTGGCTTTGGCAGGGATTGTTGCTGCTATCGGTTTCGGAGTTGATGACCAGATTTTAATCATAGATGAGACAAAAAAGAAAAAAGAAGCTTATTCTCTTAAAGAGGGTCT
>QMZV01000054.1 GCA_003663355.1 Candidatus Aenigmatarchaeota archaeon | reverse complement strand
TTCTTTAGCAATTCGGAAACTTTACCTGTAAAAACAGAAAATCTAAGCTGTGTTACTAAGACAGAAATCTATAAAATTAAAGGAAATTCTTTGGAGCCTTTGATAAAAGATGGAACAGTAGTAGAGGGTTTATTGGGATATTACAATTGCAATCAAGTAAAAAGAGGGGATTTAGTTGTTATAAAATTCAAGACCAGGGAAGAAAGTTTTATTAAAATAATTAAAGCAGTGCCAGGAGATAGATTAGAATTTGTTGATAGTAATTTAAAAGTAAATGACAAAATTCTTGAAAATTCAGAAGGCAAACCGTACATTTTTAATGATAGAGATAAAAAGTTAATTTCTATTCCTCTAAAAAACAATATTATACCGCAGGGTTATTATTTAGTTTTATCTAACGAGTACAACATTGGTTTTGATTCAAGGCAGTACGGTCTGATAGAGAAAGACCAGTTGAAAGGAAAAGTAATCCTATAATCTCATCTTATTCAAATTTTTTAAGGCATTTTCAACAGCATAGATAAAGTTAAATCTTGTTCCTGTTTGACCTCTTGATTTCATTCTGATATCTTTTATTCCACTCAACTCAAAAATCTTTTTTATTTCATCTGGAGCGCATAGACTTAAACCTCTTGGTGCAGGCATCAATTTTACTACAACAGAACCACTTTTTCCAGTGACACTAAATGGTATGGAATGCTCTTCACTGCATTTGCATTCTGGTGAACCACAACCTCTTCTGATAGGAAATAAATTTAATCTTGCATTTCTTGCAGCCTTTTTCAGTGTTTCTTTATTTGTTGCTGCCCTCCCAAAACCAATTCCAATGTATCCATTTTTGTTACCAACAACAACCATTGCAGATAAATTTATCCTTCTTCCAGATTTATGGATTCTTACAGTTCTACGAGCAGCTCTCCTTTGTATTCCACCACCCTTTCCAGAGCTTCCTCCAATATACATAATTCTTTCCTCCAAATCTGGGACTAAAAAATCAACAATTTCCGGTTCTTTTATTTTATATCCAGAATTAAAAATATCCTCAAGAGTAATTTTTCCCTCTTTTACAAGATTTCCAAGTTTTGTTTTTGGAACCCAGGACTCTTTTGTTTCTTTCTCCAATTCTGCTTTTTCTTCTACTTCTTCAATTTCATTTTTTTCTAAGTTACCAACATCTTCCTCTTTATTTTCCATATTTATCTAATATATTTTTTTTTACTTCATCAAATTTTTTTGGAATATCTTCTGATATATGTTCTCCTCTTATTCTGCTCTCAGATGGAAAAATATCAGTTGAGCAGGGAATTTTAAGTCCAGAATCTAAACAACCTTTTAATACAGAAAAGAGTCTGTTTCCTTTTGTAACTCTTTTTACACCAATATCAAATATTCCTTCTTCTATTTTATTCTTTTTGCAAATAAAACCAAATACAAGCCCGGTTAAATAAGCTGCTGGAAGATTCTTCTTTGAATAATCCCAACCGAATTCTGATAATTTTTTTGAAGTATAAGAAAATTTTGTTTTGTCTGTTCCATTAAATTCAACAAGTTGAAGAGTTATATAATTGTTACTAATTCTAACAACAACTCTCGGTTTCCCTGATTTTAAAAGAGATAATCTCTTCTTATAATTTGTTTTTCCTTCTCTCCTCCTTTTTAGAGGCAAAACTTTTCCTCCTGCCATTCTATTAATTAATTTAAATTTTAAATTTGAAAAATTACGCCTTGGCCGGGATTTGAATACCCTTGAACTTCAAAAGTTCAATCAGATATCCTATCGCCTTCAACTCGATAGGTTATAGATAACTTTTATCTACCCGGGTCACTGGCTTGACAGGCCAGCATCCTTAGCCCTTTTAAAAAGATAGGCCACTAGACTACCAAGGCATAAAATAAACAAAAATATTAATAAAAATATGGGCCCGTAGCTCAGTAGGACTTCTGAGCAATCTGGTAGAGCGACTGGCTCTTAACCAGTAGGTCGTGCGTTCGAATAAAAAAGGAAATCGCACCGGGCTCAACTTCTCTTTTAAAACTTTTTATATTTAAACTTTTATAATGGGCGCAGACATTTTAAAAAAATTTGAATATTTAGATGTTATTCTTACTGTAATTGTTGTATTTCTCCTTTATCAACTCCTGGGCGTTGTTTTAGGAACCCCATATCCAATAGATGTTGTTGTCTCCAGTTCTATGCATCCAAACTTATATGAAGGAGATTTAATTGTCTGTACAAGAGGAGAGCCAAAAATAAATGACATTGTAATTTATAAAGGAATGAAAAAATATCCAATAATTCACAGAGTAATTGGAATAAATGATAGTTACTGCAGAGGAGATAATCCATATAAAATAGCAATTAAAAATAAAACTTGTTATACAATTAAGGGGGATAATAATGAAGTAAGAGATCCTCCAGTTTCAGAAGAACAAATTATGTGTGTTGTAAGAGTGAAGATTCCTTATATAGGTTATCCAAGATATTTAATATATAAAATTTTAGGTATTTAAAAATGGAGTTTTGCAAAAAATGCGGAGGGATTTTAGTCCCAAAAAAGACAAAAACTGGAGTGGTGTTTGTATGCAGAAATTGCGGAAAAAAATACTCAAAAGGCACAGACATCACAATTACTGAAAAAGTTAAATTAAAAGATAACATAAAAACTGTTAAGCAAAAAGAGGAAGGGTTGCCTGTTACTGAAAATCAATGTCCGGTATGTGGAAATAAGGAAGCATTCTGGTGGATGCAACAAACAAGAAGCATTGATGAACCTCCAACAAGATTTTACAGATGTACAAAGTGCGGGCATACATGGAGGGAATACAGTTAAACCTTTTTATTTTTAGTATACCACCAAAACCAAAAAACAAAAATTAAAGAGAGAAACAAAAAGTTCCATAAAAAATAGTGAACCGGTTTAAATAATGAGTATGAGATAGAGGAAACATATATTGTTACAACAACTCTTATCAAGTTATAGAAATAGAGAGGAATTAGAAATAAAAACCCTTTCAGCCTTCTTGAAAGTTTAATTCCTGGAGGCAAGAAAATCAGGGCACAAAAAATATAAAATTGCTTCCATCCAGTGCAATCAAAAGTTATTATTGATGAAAAATTTTTTGTTATTATCTGGTAGCCATGAACTTGAAATTCAATACCAAACAAATTTAAGAACAGGAGAACATGATTTAGAAAAACTTGCTGAAAAAAAGGAATTTGAAAAGAAATAAAAGAAAGAAAAATTAAAGGAGTTATAAGGGTAATTGCTCTTACAATCAATAACCCATTTTTATCCATAGATATACTTCATCAAATCAACAAGTCTGCAAGAATAACCAATTTCATTATCATACCACCCAAGAACTTTTGCCTGTTTTCCGATCACTTTTGTTGATAAAGCATCAAAAATGCAGGATGCTGAATTTCCAACAACATCTACGCTAACAATCGGCTCTTCTGTATATTCAAGAATTCCACTTAATTTTTCTGCTTCTTCCTTGAATTTTCTGTTTATCTCCTCAGCAGTTGTTTCTTTTTTCAGATTGACAACTAAATCTGTTATTGAACCATCTGCTACTGGAGCTCTAATTGCAATCCCATCTAATTTTCCTTTCACCTCTGGAATAACTTCTCCTATTGCCTTTGCCGCTCCAGTTGTTGTTGGAATTAAAGATAATGCGCAAGCCCTTGCCCTTCTTAAATCTTTATGGGGCAAATCAAGAATTTTCTGATCATTCGTATAGGCATGCACTGTTGTCATAAATCCCTGTTCAATTCCAAAATTATCATTTAAAACTTTAACCATTGGAGCCAGACAGTTTGTTGTGCAACTTGCCATTGAAATTATTGAATCTTCCGGATTGTTTTTATTAAAGGTTTCTTCATTTACTCCGAGAACAATCTGTTTAATATATTGATCTCCTTTTGGTGGAGCGGAAATTATGACTCTTTTTGCCCCTGCAACGATGTGTTTTCCCGCATTTACTCTGTCCCTGAACAAACCTGTTGATTCCAGAACAATGTCAATTCCCAAATCTTTCCAAGGCAAGTTTGCTGGGTCTTTTTCAGCAATTACTTTAATCTCTTTTCCATCAATTATTAAATTATTTCCTTTTACTTCAATTTTATTTTTCAAAATCCCGTGAACGGAATCATATTTCAAAAGATGCGCCAAAGTTTTTGCATCAGTTAAATCATTCACTGCAACGATTTCAAACTTTTCCTGAAATTCTTCATCCTTTAGAGAAGCTCTGAAAAAATTTCTGCCAATCCTTCCAAAACCATTTATTGCAACCCTCATAATAATTATTTTTAAATATCTTAAACAAAATAATCAGCAACACTTTATCTTTCAGATTCTTAGATAGAATAAAAAATCTATCAGATTTTAAATCAGGAGAATCCAAGGAGTTCTAATAATTCTTTTGTGTTAAAAACTTTAACTTTAGATTGCTGTTTAAATGCAGATTCATCAGACCATATATCACAATTAAATGCTAAGGCTA
>QMZV01000053.1 GCA_003663355.1 Candidatus Aenigmatarchaeota archaeon | reverse complement strand
TTTTCCTTTCTTCGTTATTTTTATTCCTGTATTCTATTCATTTATTAAACCAATAATTGTTTTTCTCTTAATTTTGACAATTATTCATCTGTTCTGGACGCAAAAGAAAAACAAGTTATATGCTTTTTTAGTTTTTGTTTTTTCTGCTTTATTTGGTTTAATTATTTTCAGATTGCCTCTTTCTGGAAGCGAAGTTATGTTTCCTGCTTTTTGCGGTCTTTTCGGGCTCTCAACTCTGTTTTTTGCTTCTTCAAAATCTGAAATTCCAGAACAGGAGATTGATGTGAATTTAGAAGATTGCTCAAAAAAGAAGAGTTCATTTATAGGAGTATTCTCGGGTCTGATTGCCGGGATTTTGCCCGGAGTTGGTTCAAGTCAAGTAACTGTTATGAGCCAGCAATTGGCCAGAATAAAAAATCTGAAAGATTTTATGATTTCTATTGGAGGGATTACAACTGCAAACAGTTTATTTTCAATTATTAGTCTATTTACCATTGGAAATCCAAGAAGCGGGACTTCTGTTGCAATCCAGAGCCTTGCCTTTGAACATTCTCTTAAAATGCTGCTAACTATTCTCTTTATGATTGTTATTTCTGCCGGTTTTGCTTCCCTATTAACTTTATTTCTTTCAAAAATTCTTATAAAAAATATTTACAAAATTAAATACAACAAACTCACAAAATCTGTTTTTATTTTACTATTTATATTGGTTTATTTGTTTACGGGCTGGATTGGTTTAATAATTGCAATTACAGGTCTTGCAATCGGATTATTTTGTATCTCCAAGGGTGTGAGAAGAAGTTTCATGATGAGTGTTTTGTTGGTTCCGACTATTTTGATTTTTTTGGGAATTTAGTTTTGTGATTATTTTTCTTCTTCATTGAATGTTTTATATATAAGGAAACTGCTTCTCTCGTATTTTTTATTACTTCCTCTAAAGAATCGCCTTGTGTATGGCAACCAGGTAAAGATGGGACTATTGAAATATATCCTCCAACTTCTTTGTCTTTCACTATTACAATATCTAAATCTACCATAATTTGTAATTTAAGCTGTTTTAATTCAAATGATTTTAATTTTCTTAGAAGTTTAAACAAATTTTATCTTATTTTAATTATTTAAATAATTTTATTAATTATGTTAGAAGAAGATATATATCAGACAACCCTTGACCGTTATGGAATTGAAGTAGCTGAAAAAGAGTCGCCAATTGATAGATTTCTAAGAATGATTAAGGAAGGTGGTTCTAAAAAACATCCTCTTAGGCATCCTTTTACAGATGAATTAGAAATGCCAGTTCCAGAAGAAGAAGTAGTTCCAGGACCTTTAGGATATGTATCTGGGAACTCAAAATCAACGATACACCGTGTTTTTACGAGTGATGGTATTAAAGTCTATGGGTGTTTTGGATGTGGTAAGGGTTATATACGATATTAATAATTTTTTCTTTTTGAATTCTCAAAAATTAAATCATCTGGATCATATCTTGGATGTGTTATAACCAATACTTCTAAAGATTCTTTTCCAGTTTTCTTTAAATAGTGCCAGGTATTTTTTGGAATTGGAATTATGTCCCCCTTTTTTATGTAAAGAGTTTTATTGCCAATTACTACTCCTCCCTCACCATTTTCTACATAATAAACTTCTTCCATCTTCTTATGCATATGTTTTTCACCTTCTTTTAAAACAACAATATGGGAGATGCTCAAATTTTCAGAATTATATAGCTCTTTCAGCAATCCGCAACTACTCTCTTTTGGTTTTACCTCAGAGATATTTATTTTTTCAATCATAATCAATCCTTAGAATCTCCATCCGATATTCATAATGCTCAAATTTATTCCAATAACCTTTTTGGCCCGCCTCTTCCAAAGCTTTTTTCTTGATTTCATTTTCTTCTTTTAGTTTCTGCAATCTTTTTTCTGCCTGTTCCCTATCAATATAATTTGCCAAAATTGTTTCTTCTGGCGAAGTATATCCATCCCAAGTTTGCCAGTATAATTTTTTTATCTGGTATATTTCGGTTATTCTGGTTTTTTTCGGTTCACCATTCATATAAATATAAAACTACAATACTTTAATAACTATTTCTTAAATATTAATAAATATTATGAGAAAATTGCAAAAAAACCTTGAAAAACCAAAAATTAATGCCAAAGATATAGAAATAATCAAAATTCTGGAGGAAGAAGGAAGAATTCCTATAACCGAACTGGCAGAAAGAGTAAAACTTTCTCATGAGACTGTTAGGTACAAATTAAATAAACTAACTAAATCGGGTATTATTGAAAAGTTCATAGTAAGGATAAACAAAAAGAAATTGGGATACAATATCTGTGCAGTTATTATGCTTTCTACTTGGAATTATACAAAAGAAGAATGGGAAGAATTTTTGAATTATCTAATTAAACACAAAAATGTAACTTCGGTGGAGAAAATTACGGGCGATTATGATTTAAAAATAGGTCTTTGGGCAAAAAATACAGAAGAATTTGATTTTATCTCGCATGCAATCAAAACAAAATTTTCGAAGATAATCAAAGACTGGCAGACATTTATTTTTACGAAACAGTACAAGTGGAAAGAATTGCCTTTTTAGATGAATTCAATTTTGGAATCAATCTTAATTTTTTTTCTCGCATCTAATTCGAGCACATATTTGCACTTCTTTCTCGGGCAATAGGTTTTCCATGTTTTTGGATTAAAGGAAATTGGAGGGACTTCTTCGATTAAATCAACTATTTTTTTGTTTCTGTCCAAAAAGACCAAATTCAAGGGATATCTCATAAAAAGCGTCCAGATTTTTGGTTTTCTCTCCTTTCTGAACTCCAGAAGCGCATTTCCGTCTTTTCTGAACATCAAACCCAAAATTAACCGGAAAGTTGTCTTAAAGTGAAAAGCCTCAATCTTTGAGTTTCCGAGAATTATTTTTATTTTATTCGGCATAATGGATTTATGACAAAAATAATCTCTACTCTTTCACTACAATCACATAAGCCATTCAGATAAACCAAGAGTTTAGAGATATCTTTAATGTTGTAGACATGGATACCGCTATGTTATAGGCTTCTGTTATTCTAAGAATACTCAAATTTTAATAATCAGCAATTATGAGAAAATATACAAGATACAGAAAACTTACTGAAGAAGAAATAAATGAGATAAGAAGAAGGCAGAATGCTGGTGAACCTGATAAAAAAATTAGCAAAGATTTAGGAATTCCTTATTACAGAGTAAGATGTTTGAGACCAGAAGTTAGAGAAAAAATGAAGAGACGCCAAGAAGAGAATTATTATAGAAAACTAAATTCTTATTTTAAAGAATTTGAAACAATATTGAAATTAGTTAAAAATGGAGATATTAAAGATACTACCTATTTATTTCCAGATTTTCTACAAAATCCTTTTAGTTTAATTATAAAATCTTTAGGACCCTATAAACAGAAATTAAAAACGATAAGAAAGAGTATTGAAGAAAAATGCGATGATAAAGAAATTTTTGAGAGGGATGGTTGGGGCAATTTAAAAATTATTTCTTATGTACACAGACTTGAAAATAAAAAACTGATAGAATGTGAAGTGTGGAGCCAAAAAATAAAATTATATTACTTAAGCGAAGAGGGAAAAGAGATTTATAATATTATAACACAATTGGAGTCATTTTCTTAAAAGATAATTTTAGTATATTATGACAGATTGCATATTTTGTAAAATTGTAAGAGGAGAAATTCCCGCCCTTAAAGTTTATGAAGATTCTTTAAATCTTGCTTTTCTTGATATAAATCCTTGTTCTTTGGGACATACAATAATAATTCCAAAAAAGCATTACCAAAAATTGGAAGAGATGACAGAAGAAGAAGCAAAAGAATTGTTCTCTGTTATTTTTAGATTAACAAAAATTATTCCAAAAAGTGTTGGAACAACAGATTGCAATATTGGGATAAATAATGGAAAATTCGCTGGACAGGAGGTCTCTCATCTGCACTTCCATATAATTCCGAGATTTGAAGGAGATAATGGCTTGCCAATGCAAGGTCTTGTAAGAATGGAAGTAAAAAAAGAGGATTTGCCAAAAATTGCAGAGAAAATAAAAAAAGAAATTGAGAATTCTGAAGTATTTAAAGAAAAAGAAAAATCAGAAGAGCAAAAAAAAGAAAAATCAGAAGAGATAAAAGAGTCAATAAAAAGTTTTGAAAGAGAGTGGCAGGAATTCAATCTTGAAGAACAGGATAAAGCTCCAAATTATTCTGAGGCAAGAAGAGAATAATCGTCAATTGTCAGTAAATTTAATATAATTATTTAAAGTTTTGATTATTCAATTATTTCATGAGTATTGGTTTGGTTTACGGAACTCCTGACCAATCAGAAATTGAAAGATTAGAAAATATTGTAACTGTCAATGAAAAAGATAGATGATGGGATTGGGTGATAAAAGAATATTGCCTGAAGATAGGTATGATTTGACAGTTATAATGGGTTCATTAGGTTATCCGAATTTAAATGATGTTGTTTATTCCGGTGGTCTTGATGATGTTGTTGAAGGGATTTCTAAATATCTTCCAGAA
>QMZV01000052.1 GCA_003663355.1 Candidatus Aenigmatarchaeota archaeon | reverse complement strand
CTGTTCTTCAACTGATTTAGCTTTAGGAAAATGCTTTTGGAAATTTGTTGATATAATTGTTACTGGAACAGCAGACATTTCTAAATGGGCACACTCAAACAAGGTAACAAATCTAAATGCTGATAAGATTGATGGTTATGATGCAAGTGATTTGCTTGCTGGCGGAGGAAGTAGTTTATGTTATGACTTATGGAAGGATGGAGATGGTGACGGATTTCCAAGATTTACAACCCAAGGCACATGTGAAGATGTGAAACCTTTTGACTGTGATGATACCGATCCTAATCTTTTTGGAGCACCAGACGGAAGTTGTGACGGAGATGGATTTATTGACTATTTAGCACTCCATTTAACAGATTATTGGTGCGATTCCCCTGTTACAGGCTTTGATCCAGATGATACAGATCCAACTATTATAGGGTATAATATTGATGGGGATGGAATTCTAGATATTAGTTATTATCAACTTTGTGAAATAGACGGCGACCTTAAAGGAATTGATCTAGACCCCTGGAAAGCAGACTCAAGTGCTTCAAGTTCTGGCACTATACTCTTTAGAGTTGGTCCTCATAATGGTAACCTTGGTGGGAGGGCAGGAGCAGATGCTTTGTGCGAGTCTGAGAAACCATCAAAATTACAATGCAACAATATCCATGCTTTTATTAGTGTGAGTGATAGCGATGAGATAAGGGACATGCCAAGCAAGTATGGTTATGCCCTTGACAAACCGGTTTATTATTATCAAGCTAGTGGAAAATTAGTTTTAATAGCTTATGGGTGGGAAGATATGCTGAATGGTAATATTAGAACTACTGTTGAGCCTGGAATATGGTGGTCTGGAAGCAATGAATATGGGCAAATAGATGCCAATTGTAATGGCTGGACATCCTCTAGCAGTGAAGACTATGGTCAATATGGGTGTTTTGCTTACTCTGATATTAAGTGGATTGCTTATGGATCTATTGGATATAGATGTGATGCTGCTGGTACTTCTATTTACATAACTTGTGCCTGTACGCCTTAGTTAGTTTATTAAAACCAAATTAAATCATTGAAATAAAATTTAAAGGAAAGGTTGGACAAAATGGAGAAATAATTATTCCAGAAGAATTTAGAAAAAGAATTGGAATTAAACCTGAAATGAGAATAAAAATAGGCATTAAAGACAATGAAATTTTTATAAGAAAAGATGAAAATTTCGTAGAATGGTTAAAAGACAGGGTAAAGAAATATGGAAAAGATTTATCTAAAGTGGATTTGAAAAAAGTTTATGAGTCCCAATTTGAAGAACTAAAAAAAGAAGACCCTGTTATTGTATTTAAACAAATTGCTGAAACAGAGCCAGTTACTAAGAAAATATCTCTTGACAAATCTTATGAAAAAGAAATAGAAGAAAGGTGGAATAAAGTAAAAAGATAATATGTTTTACATAGATGCAAATTTGTTTATCTACGTGTATTTTGTAAGCAATTGGCAATCTCTTTATAAATGAAAAAAAGTTACATACAAATTTCAGAATTATTTGAATAAAGTAGAAAAAGTAAGTAAATTGTGCAAATATTAAATATTAAATACTTTTATTATATATTATGGCAGTGAATATAAAGTCTTTTTCTGAGGTTATTGGGAAAGATGTTTTCACATTAGATGGAAAGTATTGCGGAAAAGTCAAAGATTTTAAAGTAGATTTAAATAAATTTAGAGTGACTTCCTTAGTTGTAGAAGTTTTTAGAGGAACTTTTCTTTCTGAGATTTTGGGCGGAGAAAAGAAAGGAGTTATTGTTCCATATTCTTCTGTTGAATCTATTGAAGACATAGTATTAATAAGAAACATTTTCAAAGGAGTCAGCGAAGAAAAAGAAGAGTGATAGTTATGCAAGAAATCTGTTAAAAAAATTGCATAAATTTTTTAAATATTTTTACAAAAAAATTAAAAATTTTTATAGCCTTGGGCGAGATTTGATTGCGAAGTTTATGAAACTTACTCGCGACCTGCTGTTCTTTCGGTATTCATACGAAACAGCCGCTCTACCACTGAGCTACCAAGGCATAATTATACCTTCAAATTTAATTCTTTTAATTTTTCTGTGACAGAAGTAGCGCAATCTTTGCAAATCCAAGTTTCCTTTTTTCCTTTTTCTGTTTTCCTTATTATTTGTAATCTTCCAGTTACATTTGCTTTGAATCTCTTGCCACAAATATTACATTTATGCATTTTTATCATAATTAATTATGGGAAATGCACCTTATAAAAGGGTTTATAAGCATACAAAAAGAAGAGGAAATGAATTAACAGTTGTCTGTTCTTTCTGCGGAAAAAAAGTTCCAAAATACAAAACATTCACGAAAAGAGGGGGATTTTCTATATCAGACCCAACTGTCAAAAAGGAATTTTCAAAAAATAGATTAATGCTTCCCTCAAAAAAACTTTATCTCTGCTTGAGTTGCGCGAGACATAGAAAAATTTCTCAGCCTGGAAAATCAAGGAAATCAAGAAAGAAAAGTTAGTTATTTTGGAAAATTAGGCAAGAAAACTGCCATAAAAAAGATGCACAGTATGATACAGAGAGATGTCTATTTGAAAGCAATGATTTGATAGCCATATTTTTCAACTTCTTCTTTAGTCCAAAATTTTACATCTTTAGTTTTGATAACATAAGTTACTTTTTTCTCAATAACTTTGCCGGTATATTTTTTTGTTTCAGGATTCCATTCTCTTAAAACCAAAATATCTCCAGGTTTGCATTCAAAATCTGCTAAACGCAACTCAAAAGTTTTATCTCCATCTAGAATTTTTTGAAAAAATTTTGGCCAAACTTTCTTTTCGATTTTCATAATTTATTGATTGAAGTTTGTAAAATTTGCTTTAGGCACGCTCAGAGTAATAACAAATTTTTTATCATTTTTCTTTTTTAACTTTTATTGCTCCGACTGGGCAGAATTTCTCACAGATTCCGCAATTAATGCATTTTTTTTCATCTCTTATAATTCCTTGTTCTGTCAGTTCTAAAGCATTTTTAGGGCAAACAGAAACACATCCTCCGCATCTCAAACATTTTTCTTTATTTACAAACATTATAAAATTTAGGATAAAATTTATATATGCTAGATCAATTAACTCAATTTAGGATACAGCAGGAACAATTAAAACAGATAGAAGAGTTAAAAAGAAAAATTCTTGCAGAATGCTTGACAAAAGAAGCAAGGGAAAGATTGTCAAATGTGAGAATTGCAAATCCTCAACTTGCAGAACAAATAGAATTATATTTAATTCAGATTTATCAACAAGGCCAGATTAATGAACCAATTTCAGATAGCCAACTAAAAGAATTATTATTAACTCTCACAAAAAAGAAAGAAACAAAAATTATTAGGAAATAATAGACAAGTTCATTTTTTTAACTTTTCACTAATAACCAATACAGAAGGTATTACTGTAACTGCTGCGATAAAGCAAAACAAAACACCGAAAGACATCATATTTCCCAAATCTGCTAACAAAGTCAGTTGCCCTAAAGACATGGCTCTGAAACCTATCAAAGCAGCCAATGTTGTTATAAGCATTGGTACAAATACCTTTGAAAGTGTTATTTTCATCGCTTTTTCTATTTTATGTTTTTTTCTTTCCTGTCTGAATCTGTTCACAACTTGAATGCCGAAATCTATTCCTATTCCCATAATCATTGATATGCCGCCTGACATTGTAGAACCTATTGGCATACCGGATAAACCCAAAACTCCATAAACCCATATTATTCCAAATCCAATTGCAAGCAAAGAAATTATACCATATCTTAAAGAAAGGAAAAGCAAACATACAACTATAAAAATTCCTATTAAAGAAAACATTGAAGTCATCTGCATAGTTGGCATGATCTGGTTTTTCAACTCTTCAGATACTACTGGATCTCCTGTTATCCCAATATTCAATCCCACAGGTTTTTCTGTCTCGCTGATTATATGTTTAAGTTCGTCAATAAAATCCTTCTTTTGTTCTTCATTCATCTCCGCCAGATTTATTCTTATAACACTTGTCGTATAATCATCGCTTACATAATATTTGAACTGGTTTAACTTTACCGGTTTCTCATTCTTCTCATTACCCTCATACAATTCCAGATATTTACTAATCTCATCTAAACCAGAACTTATTCCCGAAATGCCTTCTTTCATATTGGAAGTAAGATTTTCAAGCAACAAACTTGCATTTTTCATTTCTTCAAGTCCAGAAGAAATATTTTCAAGAGCATTCAACATCTCATTTAACGATATCGATAATTGTTGCATTCCTTCCTGTGCTTCCGTTGTTTGAACAATCATTGTATTCATACCTTGTTTTAATCCTTCCAAATAACCGATTATCTCCATTTTTTCAGATAGGGTGGCATTTGATTGTTGCACCAAACTTTCTATTTGATTGATCAAAGAAATAATTTGAGTCATCTTGCTTAAATCCTGTTTCTGATTCATACCTTCTGCCATTGAGGAGAGAGCATATTGGATTTGTTTCAAAGCCAATGATGAACCATTCAAGCCATAGGTTATACCATCTATAATTTGACCTTCTGCCGTCATACCTTTTTCTACACCTTCCAATCCTTCAGAGAATTGAGATAGCGTTTCTGGCAGATTCAAAGAAGATTGATTTATGACAATTTCTTTATTCATGAGTTCAATGATTTTT
>QMZV01000051.1 GCA_003663355.1 Candidatus Aenigmatarchaeota archaeon | reverse complement strand
CTTATATTCAAACATATAATGAATAATTTAGCAGGCAGATTGAAAACACCAAATTTTATTTTAGATTATCTTGGAATTTCAGTAAATTTTTTGTTTAATTTATCCATTGTTTATTTTTTCCATTCTTTCTGGATGCAATTGTTATTAATATGAGCAAACCCATTATTTATTTTCTAATTTTGTCTTTGTCAATTATATTCATATATCTTATAGGAGGTCCTGTGATTATTTTCGCTTCTCTGTTGGTTATATTTGATAGATGCATTCTTGGAAGAGTAAAAATTATTCATGGGATAGAATTTACAACCATATCCATATTATTGGTTGCAATAAAATATGATTTAATTACTTCTATTTTATTTTGTATTTTTGTTCTTTATATTCTTCCAGCTACCATAAACTTTTTCTTAGGAGATAGATGGATAACAAACAAAGAATTTAAATTAGTAAGAAGTGTTTTTGGGCTTATAATAAATATTTTTTCTGTTTTAATTGTTATTTTGTTAAAGAATCTTGATTTGATTCTAATAATGTTTGTTGTTCTTTTATTTGGGCATACTGCATATCTTTTAAAAGGAAAACTGACGCAATCAAATTATATAATAGATTATTTTGGAATTTTAATAAATTTTTTGTTTAATTTATCCATTGTTTATTTTTTCCATCCTTTCTGGCTATCTCTGTTGACTTGAGAAATTATCTTCAAAACTAAACAAAATCTCCAATTCTTCGTACAATCTTTTGCTTACTTCCTCGTATTTTAATTTGTATTCCGACATTATATCTTTGTAAAAAGATTTTTTTGAGAACTCCTGCATTATATTGTAGAGCAAATCCTCTATTAAAACAGGACCGGCTAAATAAACAGGAATAGTTCTTGAAATAAAGGTTTTTAAAGAAATTAGGGTTGTTTCTAATTCAGTTATTACAAGAATAATCCTGAAAACAAAGTTTTTACTGATTTCTTTTGTTGCCTCAAATTTTGCTTCTATTGAATTTTCAGTTTTTTTATAATACACAAGCTTAACTTCTTCATCTTTTATTTCCAAAAGATTTGCAATTATTTCTTTTATTTTTCTCTGCAATTCAAAATTGATTTTTTTGTTTACTTCAAAAACCCTATTAAAACATTCTTCCTCAAATAAATAGCGATACATAATTAAAATTACTTATATTATGAGGAAGGATATTGTTCTAAAAATTAAACCTCTAAGTATAGAAGATTTGATAGGAAAATCTGTTTCAAAAATGCAGGAATTGAAAATAGAAGCTTTGCCAGTTTTCTCTAATAAATATGAAGGAATGGTTTATCTAAAGGATATTGTTATAAGAGACTTGGATGCTAATGCAAAACTGAAGAATTTTGTGAAAGATGTTCCACATTTAACAGAAAAAAAAGGAGAAGAAGAGTTTGCAAATTATAATGTTCTCCCTTTCTTTCTAAACAATTCTTTTTCCGGAATTGTTCTTTTAATTGATTTTCTAAAAACCTTAGATATAGAGATAGATTTAAACAAAGTTTGCGAAGAAACAGAAATAATTTCTGCAAATGAGACAATTGGTGTTGCAAGAAATTTGCTTCGTGAAAGAGATGTTTTGCTAATTTCTGACAAAAATAAAATTATTGGGGCAGTTGATTGTTTTTCTTTAGCAAAAATTATATCAATAAAAAAAGACAGGATTTTATCCCCTGATAAAAAAGAAGAAAAAGAAATAAAAATATCGGATTTTGTTAAGAGATTTGTTGAAGTAGATTCAAAAATAGAAACTGATGAATTGCTTAATTTGATCAAAGAAAATTATTTTGTTGTTTATAAGGATAAAATAATAACACCAAAAACAATCTTTAGAGGGTTAAAAAAACTTGAAGAAAAAACAAAAATAGAACTTGTTGATTTTGATTTAGAAGAAGGAATCTATACAAATGTAATTTACAAGGATTTAAACAACTTTGCAGAGAAAATACAGAAAATTTTAAAACCGAATTTGATAAAATTCCATTTGAGAAAACTCAGGAAAACTGGAAAACCTCTTTATGAGATTGATGGAAGAATTATATCTGGAGGAAAAGTTTTTGAAACAAAAGTTACAGGCTATGGTCTTATAGATTTAGTCCAGAAATCAATTGATAAATTAGAGGTGCAAGTTATGAAACTCAAAGATTAGTTTTTTCAAGCAATTCACAAACTTTGCAAATTTCTTTTGATGAAGGCTCGGAACAGATTTTGCAATATTTTATTTTCCCCTTTTTATAGAATTCTTTTCTTAGAGGAGGGATTAACAAATCAGCAAATTTAACAATCTGAAACAAAGACCCAGGATATCTATCCTCTAACTCATACAAAAATTTTCTTATTGTTTTCCTTACAGATTCTTTTCCATAAGGGCATTCTTTTTTTGGATAGTGGGGCAAATTCAAAGCCTTGCAATACGCAAAAACTTCTTCTTCAGGAATTTCTCTTAAAGGCTTTATTCTTGGAACAAATTTTTTTATTTCTTTGTTTTCAACCTTTGCCCCTAATCTCAAAAATTTTTCTAAGTTTCCAAAAACAAAATTCATAAGAATTGATTCAGCTTCATCATTCAAATTAAATCCAAAAGCAAGTTTTGTTGCCTTGTTTTCTCTTGCCTTCTTGTTTAATAAATATCTTCTCAAAACTCCACAATAAGTGCATGCATTTATCCTGTGATTCAAAATTTCAGGAAGAGTTTTTCCAAATTCTTCTTTAAAAGAGTAAATTTTTATAGGAACATTTAATAATTCGCAAAGCTCTTTTGCTTTTGAAATTGTTTTCTTTCTGTATTCTCCAATCCCTTCATCTATTGAAATTGCAAAAATTTCCATATCCTTTCTTTTTTTGACAATCTCATTCAAAATGTATAAACAAGCTGTTGAATCTTTTCCTCCAGAGATTGCCACGCAGATTCTATCATTTTTTGAAATCAAATTGTTTATTCTAATCTCTTTTTTTATCTTCTTTTCTATTGATCTAACAAAACATTTTTTGCATAGTTCAGTTCCCTCATATTTTCTTCTGAAGTAAACTTTTCCTCCACATTTGCAAACCATAATTATTTTTGATAAGTTGAACAATTAGACACTCTAATTATGGTGAAACTCATGAGTTGAAAAATTATTACACTGTTATAATTTATCTCAAGAATATATAAAAGTCCTCAAACAATTTCTCCTGTTTTATTGTTATTCTTTGCTGGTTTGCTAAATGCAAAAGTGCAATAAAATATCTTGCAGTTTCTAGATTATTGAAATTACTTGTGAGTTCATAAAAACTTGTTCTGTTTGTCTTTGAGATTTCTCTGAAAACTTTGTCTACATAATCTTCAATGTTTATTTCAAAAATTTTTTGCAATTCTTTTATTCTCTCCTCTCTATTTAACTTAATTTTTTCTTTTTTTTCTTTAAAGTTCATCACTTTTTCCAAGGCTTGCACCAATTCATCAAAAGTTATATTTCTGGTTGGAATTCTTTTAATAGGAGGTTCAAGAATATCCAAACCATCAATATTTATTGTTTCCAACTCTCTCTCTTCCTTCTCTTCTTCTATCAAACTTTCTGATTTCAATCTTAATAAAATAGAAGAGACCAAAATAAATCTTGCAGGAATTCTGAAGTTTATTTCCTTTAATTGTGCAAGATAATTCAATAGAGAATCTGCAAGACTTGAAATATTTATATTCCAGGGGTCAAGACCCTCTTCAATAATAATTTCTTTTAAAACAGATTGAAAACTTGAACCATCAATTATCAATTTAAGAATGTCCATTATCTTGCAATTATTTTTTTAATTTTTTTTGCTCTGTCTTTCATTAAAATCCTGTAACCGCAATGAGGGCATATAATCCCCTCTTCTAATTTTTCTGTTTTTTCTCTGCATCGAACGCATGTGTATGTCATTATTTTCTCCTTGAAATTACAACAGAACCTGGGCACACTATTAATATAGATTTTGGACCCATTACTATATCTCCATCAATTGCAATAATTGTTTTTTTTATTCTTTCAATTGCCCTTTTCAATTCTCCTATATCTTTTTCTTTCAATTCCTCTGTCTCAGCAAGAACAATCTTCCCTTCTCTTACTTCTCTTTGTATTTTTTCAGCATCTCTAAATTCTAAAAGTTTCTCTATTTTAATTTCCATTTTTCCTTCCACATTTTTTGGCTTTTCAATTATTTTGTTAAAATCTATATATTCTTCATCCTCTTCTTCAACATCTTTTAAACTCTTCCCGAAAATTCTTTCAAGTACCATAAATAAAATATAAATTATTTATAAATAAAACCTTTTTTACAATTATTTTTAGATTTTTTTGGTGTGTGGAGCAGTTCCCGGTCGATAACAAAAGCAACAGAAGTTTACTCTCTAACTCTCCTCCGCCCAGTTTACCCAAAAGCATGGTTTTCATTACTTACCCTTGCTTTCTTCCGAACCTGGGGGATTCATAATGAAAACCACCTCTTGGGGCTGGACCTCATAGTTAAATTAGAGAGGCTTCTGCTACTTCAGTTACCTTCCGGGATTTTCGACCCCTGCATGTAGACGATTTCAGGTTACAGGCTACGCCTAGCAGCCCGGTCTAGCTCCACACAATTATAATTATTGAAAAACTTATTTAAAAAATTTTTCTGAAATAAGAGAAAAAGAATCTCTAATTTTTGATTTTTGAGATTTTAAAAAT
>QMZV01000050.1 GCA_003663355.1 Candidatus Aenigmatarchaeota archaeon | reverse complement strand
TTTTCCAGATGGGAGAAAAGAGAACAAGAATTTCTCAGGATAACAATTACGCTGCTGGTTCATATATTCCAGTAGATAAATATAATTATACGGTTGAGTTTTATCAACCTTTATTCAGGATGATTAAACCGTATTTCAGAGATTTTGTAGATGAATTTTATTCAAAGATTGTGAAAGCAGGAAGAACTTTAAGCGATAGAACAAGGAAAATATATTGTGGAGATTTAGGGTATTATGTAACTTACATCGTGTTATTCCTTGTAATTTTAATTGCTATTAAACTGTGGGGGAAAGTATGGTGATAAAAATAATAGAATTTATTTTTTCTCCATTCCTTGCTTTTATTATTGGGGTGTTATTCCTTGGTTTATTTAGAAAAATTGTTGCCAGAATCCATCAAAGATACGGCCCTCCCATAATTCAACCACTTTTAGATGTGATAAAACTTTTCCATCAGAAAGGTTTTTCACATGGGGCTCTTTTTGATCTGGGATTAATTCTTTCTTTGGCAGGTTCAATTGTTGTAATTTTATTCATCCCTTTTGGAGGAATTTGTCCATTGAAAAGTTCAGGAGGGTTATTGGTAATACTTTATACAATGTTGTTTTTACCTTTAGGAATTGCTCTTTCTGGAGGAGAAGGAGCAAATCCTAATATAAGCATTGGAATATCACGGAAATTGATTTTAAGTTTAGGATATGAAGTTCCGTTTCTTTTAATCCTTCTTTCTACTATGAGTTTTTACAGGACGATTTCTATTGTTGATATAGTAAATTCTCAGAAAAATTTTCACTGGACATTATTTTCTCCTCTGTTTCTCTCAGGGATAGCATATTTTATGATTCTACCTGCTATGCTGGGAATGAGACCATTTGATATAGTAAGTGCACCTCAGGAAATTTCTTCAGGCCCTGCAGTTGAATATGGAGGAAAATATCTTGGACTTTTTCATATTCAACATTCTTTCAGTATATTTATAATGATTGCGCTTTTTGTTGATTTATTTCTGGGTGGAGGAGAAAACATTTTTTATTTCTTTTTGAAAATGCTTACTATCTTTTTCATTATGGTTTTAATTCATTCTGTCTTTCCAAGATTGAGATTGGAACAGGCATTAAGATATTTATGGAAGTGGCCAACTATATTTGCTTTTCTGGGAGTGATAATTTCAAAAGTAGTGAGGTGAGAGATGGATAGGAAAAACATTCTTAAATGGCTGAAAGAACCTGGTAAGATGGGGCACAAATATTCTCTTTGGGCAGTTTATTTCTGCACAGGATGCGGGATAATTGAAGTCCCACCTACTATAACATCTCAATGGGATGCGGAAAGATTTGGAGTAATTCCTGTAGCAACTCCTCGCCAGGCAAATCTATTTATGATTACAGGATATGTTTCAGTAAAAACACTAAAAGCAATTATAAGAACTTATGAACAGATGCCTGAACCAAAATATACTGTTGCTTTTGGTTCCTGTCCTATAAATGGTGGGATGTATTGGGATTCTTATAACACTATAAAACATATTGATAAATATATTCCCATAGATGGATGGATTGCAGGATGTATGCCAAGACCCGAAGCAATATTTATTGGTGTGACAAAACTGTGGATGATGATAGATAAAGGAGCAGCAACAGGCTACATCCGATACAGAAAAAACTATAAATTCTATAGAAGAAACCAGGAGAAACTGTTTGGTAAACTTCCCTGGCCTCCTCTTTATCCTGTAGATGAGAAGGAGAATAAAAATGGATGAAGAATTAAAAAGGAAAATTGAAAAAATTTATAAGGATACTGAAGTTGAATTTCCTGAAAGAAATAGAATGGTTGTAAAAACAAAAAAGGCAAGCATTCTATCTATTTTAGAGTTTTTAAAGAGAGAAGGATTCAGGCAACTTAAAGCAATTTCCTGTGTTGATTGGATAAAGGAATGTGAGTTTGAACTTATATATCACCTTGCTCCCCTTAATAGTCCTCTTCATATAATGGTTAAGATAAGAATTGAGAGGAAAAATGCGGAAACAGAGACCATACTTAAAATTTTTGAGAATGCTAAAGTTTATGAAAGAGAAATTCATGAGTTATTTGGAGTTAAATTTAAGGGGAATCCAGACCTTTCCCCTTTATTCCTTGAAAACTGGCATGATTTACCCCCTTTTAGAAAGGATTTTGATACAAGAAAATATGTTAAAAAAACATTTGACGAAATTCCATCTGTGGAGGATAGAAATGAGAGAACTTGAACTTTACTTTGGTCCTCAGCATCCTGGAATGGTGGGGAATTTCAGCATAACTTTAAAGGTAGAAGGGGATAGAATTTTAGAAGCAATTCCCAACCCGGGCTATCTTCACAGAGGGTTTGAGAAACTTATGGAATTAAGAAACTGGATTCAGAACTTCCCTTTTGTGTGCAGGATAAATGTTATTGAGCCGGACTCTATGGAGGCAGTTTATGCTATGGCTGTTGAGAAGTTAGCAAATATCCAGATACCTGAAAGGGCAAAATACATAAGAACAATTGTATTAGAACTTGGAAGGTTAGCATCACATCTTTTTGGTGCCTGGGCATATGCGAATATGCTTGGATTTGATACTCCAGCACAATGGGCAATGGCGGATAGAGACCATATTCTTGATTTATTTGAGGAATTGACAGGGGGAAGGGTTTATCACATATATATTCTCCCTGGAGGGGTAAGAAGGGATTTACCTGATGGATTTGAAGAAAAAGTTATGCATTTTCTTCATGGTTTAGCCAGCAAACTTCCTGATTACAATGAAACCTTTTTTGAAAATCGCATTTTTTATGAAAGGGCAAAAGATATTGGGAAGATTAAGAAAGAAGAGGCAATAGAATGGGCAGCAACAGGTCAGGTTCTAAGGGCAACTGGTGTAAAGCACGATATAAGAAAAATAGAGCCATATTTTGCCTATGATAAAGTTGAGTTTGATATTCCGACAAGAGCAGATGGAGATGCCTATTCCAGAATTTTAGTTATAAGAGATGAGATGCTGGAAAGTGCAAAAATCATAATGCAATGTATAGAAAAAATGCCAGAGGGAAAAGTTTATGAAAGAACTCCAAATCCCTTCAAATGGAAAATTCCTGAGGGTGAAACCTATGTAAGAGTAGAATCTTCAAGAGGAGAATTAGGACTTTATTTAGTAAGCAATGGAGGAAATACTCCCTATAGAGTGCATTTTAAAACGCCATCTTTTAATCATGGATTATTTATTTTACCAAAACTTTTAAAAGGAGCAAGCATTGCCGATGTGGGAAATATAATGATAAGTTTGTATGTAGTTGCACCTGAGATTGATAGATAAAGAATGGAGGAAAGGATGGGAAAGGTAAGTTTTTTAAGTCCATTTAAAGCAATAAAATATCTTTTTCAGAAACCGAGAACATTCCTTTTCCCTTTTCAGAAAAGGGATGCATCTAAAAGATATAGAGGACTTCATCTTAATGATTGGGAAAAATGCACTGGATGTGGGAATTGTGCTGATATATGTCCTAATCAGGCAATTACTATGGTAAAAATTCCTGAAATAAAACCAGAGCCAGGCGAGAAAAATGAAAGACCACAGATTGATTATGGTAGATGTTGTTTTTGTGGACTCTGTGTTGATATATGCCCTCCTGGCTCATTGAGGTTATCCAGGGATTACCTCCATATTGACCATGCAACTGATAGTTTTGTATATCTTGCAAAGGATGAAAAGACAGATAGACAACACTTCTTCTCTGAAAACGAATATTCAATTTTCAAAGCCAGCCTTTCTCATAGAAAAGAAAAATTTGAAGGATTTGTCTCAGACTTAAATTATACATTATTTGAGCCAGAAAGAGTTCCTATGAAAGAAGTTCCTCCAGAAGAAAGGAAACTTTCTTTTATTGAGCAGGTTCTTGGTTACAGCAGAGAAGAAGCAAAGAAAGAAGCAGAAAGATGTCTTGAATGTAAGTTATGTGAAGATGCCTGTCCTGCACATTTAAAAATTTCTGATTATATAAAAGCAATATATGAAGGCAAGGAAGAGGAATCATTAAGGAAAATATTTGAAGATAACCCCATACCTTCAATCTGTGGAAGAATATGTATGGCTCATTGTGAAAAGGTCTGTTCTGCTGGAATAAGGGGAGAACCATTAGCCATAAGATGGCTTAAAAGATATACTGCCGATTCCATAAAAGATTATAAAAAAGTTCTGGAACAGAAACCTGAGGCGGCAACTGGTAAAAAGGTGGCAGTTATAGGAGCAGGTCCATCCGGTCTTTCAGTTGCTTATTTCTTAAGACTTAAGGGGCACAGTATAACTGTCTTTGACTCTCTTGGTGGTGGAGGAGGAATGATGAGGATAGGTCCTCCTCTCTATAGACTTCCCATTGAAGCAATAGATAAAGATGTTAATTACATCTCCTCATTGGGGGTGGAATTCAGATTTAATACTACAGTAGGTAAAGATGTGATGTTTGAAGAAATTTTGAAGGAATACGATGCAGTTTACTTGGGTATAGGAACAACTATAAGCAGGTCTACAAAAATCAAAAACTCTGAAAAATGCATCCCAGCCCTTCTTTTTTTAAGGGAGAATAAGATTGGTAAAGGATTTAAAGTGGGCAAAGAGATAATTGTAATAGGGGGAGGGAATGTAGCAATGGATGTAGCAAGAGAAGCCCTGAGATGTCAAAATATGCAATATCCAGGTGAAAAGGTAGTAACCAAGACTGTTTCATTAGAGGATTGGGACATAATGCCTGCAAGCGAGGAAGAAATTGAAGATGCGAAAGCAGAAGGAATTC
>QMZV01000049.1 GCA_003663355.1 Candidatus Aenigmatarchaeota archaeon | reverse complement strand
CAGTATCTATCAGTTTACTAGTTTTCGGAAGAATTTTAACAGTTTCAATTGAGCAAATATCGTAACCAATTGAATCTCTTGTTTTATATCCTACATCCTCTATACCTTCCGGTATATAAATTATTGCTTCTACCATATTAAGCTGCCCCTGCTGGGATTTGATTCTGGATTTAAATTACCCAGGTCTCCGGCTTTCTCTTACTAATTTTGCAATGACAAAGATCGAGAGGCCGGTATCCATAGTCCCTTTTCTAAAAGGCTTGACCGGACTAGACCACAGGGGCATAATTAGAGTAAAAAAATTAGTTTTTTTATATTATGGTAAGTCTATTTTCAGGGCCTTTTTCCATTTACTTTTATTATTTAATTCCTTTTATCTTTACATTTTCATTAGTTTTTGGAGTTCTAACAATTTCAAACATATTCAATAAGCAGAAGAATGTTAATGTGATGATTGCTTTAGCAATTTCTTTGTTTGCAACAATTTCAGAAGAGTATGTTTCTATTCTATATTCTTGGCTTCCTTATCTTTGCGTTCTTTTTATTGTGATTTTTTTTGTTGTAATGCTGAAGAATATATTTATTAAAAAAGATTCTGAACAAAATTGGCCTATTTTAATTACAATAGCAATTTTATTTTTGGTTTTAATGACTATCTATCCCTCTATTCCTTTGCCTTCAGGGTCTTTTATTTCAAGTCAGGATGTCTTGCTTGTAATAGGCATTACATTTGTTGTCTTAATTTTGATTGTTGGTTCAAAAGTAAATTGGCCAGGTACTCAAAATGAATAAATATAAATTTACTTTTAAGTTAAAAACAATGTGTTAAAACTAACCAAAAGAGTGATGATTAGAAAAACAAATCCAATTAATAAAAGAGAGAAATAAGGTAATTTCAACTCATATTCTGGTTTTCTTTCTCCTATTTTTTTTATTTTATAAAAGATGTAAACAACTATAATATACAATGGAGCAATAAATAAACTTCCTGTCAGAGATAGAATTTGAGTAAAAGTTGAAAGCCCTGTTAAAGCGATTAATGAAGGGAAAAGAGCAAAAATGAAAGATAAATATTTGTTTATTCCATAATCTTGATTGTAAACTTCTCTAAGTGCATTTCCCAAGGAAATAAAGCATGTTGCCATTGCAAAAAATGCAAAAAAGTTTCCAAAAATTAAGAAGAATGGGCCATAGTGAGTTCCTAAACTGATTGTTGCAACTTCTGAAATTTCTTCTCCTAAAGCTCCAATTGAAGAGAAAACGAAAAAAATATAGAGGAAAAAAGGAATAAAAAATCCGATCAAAATACTATTTTTTAATTTTCTTTTCTCAAGCCATAAAATTTCCTTCATTTGAGGAATTGCGAAAATTCCACTAAATGCAAACATTGTTACGCCTATTGGCATTAAAAAATTTGATGGCGAGACTTTTGTTAAGTTTGCTGGATTAAAATAAAACAAAGATGAAACTGAAATTATAAGAATGCTAAAAATAATCAGAGGTACAAATATAGATGTTCCTTCTTCAACTCCTTTAATTCCGAAATAAGTAATTGCTGCGAATGGAATAAAAAACAACAATTTTGCAAGAACAGGAGAAATTCCAAGGAGAGACAATATATCACCGCAACCCTGGACATAAGCAGTTAGTGCTCCGTATATTTGCATGATAGAAAAAAATGTTACTAAATGTTTTGTTTTTTTCCCTATATATTTCTCTGCCAACCCTGGAAGTTGATGGGGGTCTTTTGTTCTTAAGGTTATTTCTCCAAGCATTAAAGAAATAAGTAAGATTAAGAAACCAATTAGAATAATATCAATTAGACCGATCAAAAAAC
Organism: Candidatus Aenigmatarchaeota archaeon; assembly: GCA_003663355.1. GTDB lineage: Archaea > Aenigmatarchaeota > Aenigmatarchaeia > QMZS01 > QMZS01 > QMZS01. The sequence continues at coordinate 3,106 of QMZV01000049.1, read as the reverse complement.
CTGGTTTCTCAACAACATAAGGCAGGCCAAGAACTCCGGCTCCAATAATTGTCCCAGTAAAAAAAAGACTTGCTTCTAATGTTTTGTTCATAATTGTTGTTTTTCAAATGATATTTATGTTATGGGTTAATTTTCCAATCTGAATAAAAAAGTTCAAGTGAAAGAAACATTTATAACATAATGGTTGCCAATCCCAGAAATGAAAGAAATCCAAAAACATCTGTTGCAGTTGTTATGAAAATAGTTGCTGATGAAGCAGGATCTTTTCCAAATTTTTTCATTATTAATGGGATAATTGCTCCAAAAAAACCGGCAATTATGAGATTAATCATCATTGCCAATCCGATAATTAATCCAAGCATTGGACTTTTATTCCACAAAATAGCAATGGCAGCAACCAAAGTTCCATTAATAATTCCGTTTATTCCTCCAGCAATAATTTCATTTGTTATCACTCTTTTAGCAGTTCTTAATTCAATTTCTTTTAATGCTAAACCTCTAACAACAACTGCCAGAGTTTGAGTTCCAGCATTTCCTCCCATTCCAGCCACAATCGGCATATAAACAGCAAGTAAAACATATTTTGAGATTGTTCCCTGAAAAAGACTTACAACAGAAGCAGCAAGAAATGCAGTAACAAGGTTAATCATTAACCATTTGTATCTGTTTTTTACTTTTGTTAGTGCTGGATCCAAAACATCTTCTTCTTCTCTAACACCTGCAAATTGACGAAGATTGTTTGCTGATTGTTTCTCTATCAACTTAAGTATATCATCCGAATAAATAATCCCAAGAATGCTATTATCTTTATCCAAAACAACAATTTTGTTGTGGGGATGTTTTTTGAATACAGCGACAATTTCGCGTTCATTTTTATCATATTCAATAGATGGAACTTTTTTAACATATTTTCCAATTTTCTCATTTCTCTTACCTATGGCAAGAGTATGAGCTGGAAGTTCTCCTACTAAAAAACCATCCTGAACAACAAGAATGGTTGGAAATTTTCCTGTTCTTTTTTCATGTTTTTGGATTATTTTTGAAATCTGTTCAAATGTAATGTTTTTCTCCACCTCTACATAATCCAAACTCATTAAACCAGCGGCAGTTCTTGGGTCAAATTTAAGCAAAAACTCAACTTTTTCCCTGATTTCTCTACCCAATTTTTTCAGAATTTTTTTACTTCTTTTTCCTATGTTTCGCAATAAATCGGTTGCTTCATCAGGATCAAGATAATCAAGCAATTCCACCAATTCTCTATCACTTAATTTATTCATAATTTCCCGTTGCAATTTTTTTGGCAAACTAAGAAGAATAAAGCCCTGGTCATTTATTGGAATCTCTCTAAAGATAGAAATCCTCCTCTTTGGAGAAGACACTATCTCATACACTATGTTTTGTATTTTCTTTTTTGCCATATTCCTTCAATTTATCTATTAAAACACCTATTTATATAATACATAATTTTTATAAAGATAAACAAGTATAACAAAAAGCCTTTTTAAATAAGTAATAAAGATATATTATGGGTAGTAATTTAGCAGATAGGGTTGCAATAGTAACTGGTGCAATGAGAGGTATTGGAAAGGCAATTGCTCTGAAATTAGCAAAAGAAGGAGCAAAAGTTGTTGTAACAGATGTTGATCAAGAAGAATGCAAAGAAGTTGTTAAAGAGATTGAAGAAATGGGTAGAACTGGATTGGCACTGGAATTAGATGTTACTAATGAAGAAGATTGGCACAATGCTGTTAAAGAGGTGAAAGAAAAGTTTGGAAAAATAGATATCTTGATAAATAATGCTGGAATTTGCGATTTGGAAGAAGCAGGGGATATTTCAAAAATGGAAAAAATTCTGTCAGTAAACTTGAAAGGAACCATAATTGGATGCAATGCAGTTCTTCCACTGATGATTGAACAAAAATATGGAAAAATAGTCAATATATCTTCAATAGCTGCAATTGTTTCCTGGCCTAAAATACCTACTTATTCTGCAACAAAAGGCGGAGTAATTGGATTAACAAAGTGCTATGCAGGATATCTTGGGCAATACAATATAAATGTAAATACAATTGCTCCAGGTCCAATAGAAACAAAGATGTTGGATGATGTGCTAAAAAAACTTGGGATGACAAGAGATATGGTTTGCAAAGCAGTATCCAAAGGAAGAATAGGGAGACCAGAAGATATTGCAAATGCTGTTGCCTTCTTGGCATCTGATGACGCCGATTATATAACTGGCCAAGTTTTGGTAGTTGATGGAGGTTATACTGTAAAATAATTTTTGTTTTTTTATTGCAGTCTTTAAATCACACCTATATAATATGGTTCTAATTATGGAGAAAATTACAAAAGAGACAACTTTGGGAAAAATTTTGGAAAGAGGTGGTGCGGAGAAAATTCTAGAAAAATTTGATTTACCCTGTTTGCATTGCCCCATGGCAAGATTTGAGATGGAAAATTTAAAAATCGGGGAAGTTTGCAAAATGTACGGGATTGATGCAAATAAATTAATTAAAGAATTGAATGAACAAAAGCATTAAGAAAAAGAGTTCATCTCTTATTGTTTTTTCGAATATCCTTATCCGCAATTTGCCTGAAAATTATTATTTAGATTTTATTTGGCAACAAGGTCTGATTGAATAATAAAAAATGGGGAAGTGTAAAGAATAAAATTAAAAATACTTATGTTGTTGGAAATCAAAGATTTGGAAGTTGAAGGAGATGGGAAAAAGATATTGAAAGGGATTAATTTAGAAATAGAGAAGGGAGAGATTCAAGCAATTCTTGGTCCAAATGCTTCAGGCAAAAGCACATTGGTAAAAGTAATATCAGGAAATCCAAAATATAAAATTAAGCGTGGAAAGATTTTATTTAATGGAGAGGAAATTAACAAAATTCAAACAGAAGAAAGAACAAAACTTGGAATTGCTATAAGCTGGCAGCATCCTCCGGCTATTAAAAATGTAAAACTTTCTAATTTATTGGATAAAATTTCAAAAAGAAAGGTTGAAATTGAAAAATTTGGTGTTAGTAAAAATTTATTGGAAAGGGAAGTAAATTTAAATTTTTCAGGAGGGGAAAAAAAGATTTCAGAACTGATACAGAT
>QMZV01000048.1 GCA_003663355.1 Candidatus Aenigmatarchaeota archaeon | reverse complement strand
GAATCAGAGGAAGTCAGAGAGGTTATGTTATACACCCTAAAAAAAGTTTTGAAATTGCTTGCCCCTTTCGCACCTTTTTTATCTGAAGACCTTTACTCCAATCTTTTTGAAAAATCTGTTCATCTTGAAAGTTGGCCGAAGGTTGACGAAGACAAAATAAATAAGGATTTAGAGGAAAAATTTGAAATCGGAAAGGAAATATCAGGAGCAATAAACAGCGAGAGGCAAAAGCAAAATATCCGGTTGAGGTTGCCGATAAAGAGAGCAACAGTATACGGGTCTAAAAAAATAAAAGAGGTTATAGAGGAGGTTGGAGAAATTATAAAAATACTTTCAAATTTAAAAGAGATTGAATTTAAAGAAAACAAAAATGTTGAGATAAAACCGAACTTTGCAAAAATCGGAAAAAAATTTAAAGATAAAACAAAGGAAGTTGCAGATTTGATTTCAAAAATGAAGTTGGATGATGTAAAAGACAAAATAAAACTTGGAGAATTTGAATTAGAAAAAGAAGATTTAATAATAAGGCAAAAAAGTTTGGAGGGAACAAAATTCTCTGATGGTTATGTTACTTTAGATTTAACTGAGGATGAAGAATTAAAAGAAGAAAGGTTTTTGAGAGAATTGATCAGGGAAATTCAAAAAAAGAGAAAAGAAGAAAAATTAAATGTTCTTGATAAAATAACTTTGTTCCTTGAAGATAGAGAATTTATAAAAAAGTTTGAAGAAAATTTAAAAAAAGAAGTTGGAGCAGAAAAAATTGTTTATGAATTGAAGGAGAAGAAGGGAGAAGTAAGTTATAAGGATATAAGTTTGGGATTTGGATTTGAGATAAAAGTTTGACTTTATAAAAATAGAAGTTTCAATCCGGACAATTACAAAATTCTTTTGCTCTATCTAAATTTGTTCCATAAGTTTTATTTAGGATTGGATATTTCGGCTTTCCCCATTCTGTTACATTCAAACTTTCACTACATCCTCCCAATTGCCATTTTGCACATTCACTCTGTATATCATGCTCAGAATGAATTCCAGGAATAGTAATGTTCCAAATTCCAAAAAAGAAAGAAAGAAAAATCACAACAGCAAAAAATAAAACAACAATTATTACAACCATGTTTAATTCAATCCTTCCCTTTAATTCATCTTTCATTATAATCCCAAATAATATTTTTCTATTTCTTTCTGAACAAGATGTAAATCAAAAATTTTTTTCTTTACAAGATCAAGCAAGAATTTTTTTCTCTTCTGAATTTCTTTTTTTATTTCATCAATTTTTATTCCTTGATTTATTGATATTTTTTCAAGAATTTTGCTTTCCAAATTATAAGTAAATTTGTCTTTTGAGGGGTCAAAACTGAGTATTGTATTTGTTTCTACTCTGCCAGTTCTTTCATCTATACGCAAAAATTCCTCAATTTTTTTAACTTTTCTAAATAGTTTTCCTTTCCTCTCAACTTTTACAATTGTAATTATAACATCTAAAAGTTCTATTAAACTTGTTGGTAAATTAATAGGAGGTGTTTTTAATCTGCTTATAACAGAATTTAAATCTTCGGAGTGGAAAGTAGACATAGTTGGATGTCCGCTTGCCATTCCCTGAAACATTACATAAGTTTCCTTTCCTCTCACTTCTCCGACAATTACATAGTCAGGATTTTCTCTGAAACTTTCCCTCAATAATTTATTTAAATCAACTTCTCCTATTTTTAATCCTCCAACAGATTCTCTACAAACTGTTGCAATCCAGTTCTCGTGATAGAGTCTAATCTCTCTGGTATCTTCAATGGAAACAATTTTTGCTTTAGCTGGTATAAAAGTTGAAATGACATTTAATAAAGTTGTCTTGCCGGATCCAGCACCTCCAATTATTAAGATATTCGCCTGATGTTCTACTAAGTACCAAAGATAGGCCAATGCATCTGCAGATATTGTTTTAAGGAATATTACTTCTGTTGGTGAAAATGGAATTCTTCTGAATTTCCTTATTGAAAAATTCGGACCCCTTGGGCTAATCTCTTCTGAAATTGTTCCCTCAACCCTGGAGCCATCTTCCAGACTTCCTTCCAGAAATGGATTTGAATATGTAATATATTTATTGCATCGTTGTGCAAGTTTTATTATAAAATTTTTCAATTTATTTAAATCTTTATATTTTATATTTGTTTTTACATTCCCAAATAATCTGTGTTTTATATAGATTTCTGTATTTATTCCATTACAGTTTATGTCTTCAATGTAATCATCATGCATTAGGGGTTCTATTTCATTCAGACCAACAAAATCCCTGTAAATAAAGTACATTATCTTATCATATTGCTTACTTGAGATTTTGTATCCATATTCCTTTAATAAAGATTTTAATTTATCTTCAAGATAGGAAATCAATTTTTTCTGGCTTTCAATTTGCATTGGGGAAAAATCAATTAACTGCAGCAAACCTTGATATATTTTCTCAAACATCAACCTTTCTTTTTTGTTTAATTTTGGTTCTATTAATTCATACCTAAGTTCTCCTTTATTATAATAAATGTGCGCTTTTGCAAAAGGTTTAATTAAATCATAAGTTATGTCTGTTTTTTTTAAATTTTTTGGAACTTCCATTCTTTGAGCAACTTCTTCCAATTCGAACATAAACTAATTTTATTTTTTAAATAATAGAGAAATCTTTTCAATTATCTAATAATTTTATCTCCAGTACCACAATCTCCAATAACTTTTACTCTCGCTTTATTTCCTGGAGTAATATTCAAAGTTAGTATTGTAGTGTTTCCAATATTCAAATAGGGACCAGAAGAATATGTGAAATTTACCAATGTTCCATTGACATAAACTCTAAAATAATCCAAATTCAATTTTGTTCCCCCATCATTTTTTATTGTTAAATTTTTTCCTTCAATCTTTAAAATTATAAAATTTGAACTTTGACTGCAATAAATTTTTTCACCAGCATTTCTTGTTTCTTCTCCTGATTTATAAATTGTTGTTTGATAGAAATAGAAAGAAAAAGAAATTGTAATTATTGCTATAATTATTAAAAGTATTGTGCCAATTACTTCACTGACCCCTCTCATTATTTAATTTGTTTGCTCTCAATTGCGCAATTTTTATTAATTCTGGCAATAAATCCTTTACAGGTAATTGAAGATTCAAACCCAAGATTTCAGCATTTTTGTTTGCTTTTTGTAATAGAAGAGATATATTTTGTTTTGTTGGATAACTAATGTAAACAGTTACTTTAAATAAATTATCTGCTGCAATTTTAATCTGTTCTTTAAAGTAATCTTCATCTAATTTTAAGATCTCTTTATTATATACGATATTTTCGCTGTATCCGAGTTCAGGAGATATATTTATTTCAACAGGTTCAATATTTAACATATTAAAAAGAGAAACCATGTCTGCTGTTATTGTATCTCCTTTTTTGCAAACAACTTTCTTTTCTTTTATTGCAATTTTTCCTTCTTTTACTATTGTTTGAATTTTAAACTGCTTAAATATGCTTATTGCTGGACCTACTTGAATACCAGTATTCATTTCCTCTACTTCTATATCCGAATCTGCAATCTCACCAGCTTTTGCCTTTCTTTTTATTTTTAATTTCCTCAAATTCTTTACAATATCAAAAATATCTTTGTTTGAATAGATAATCGCAGGTTGTTTCAGATTGCTAAGTTTCAAATCAAGATTGTTCTCTTTTAAACCAAGTTCTAAAATTCTCTTCTTCTGGACCAATGTATAAATTTCTTCCTCTTTTAATTTGTTTCTGATTTTGTGCAATTGTTTTGAAGGCAAATTATTTAAATCAAACATTAAAATAGATTTGTAATTTTTCAACAATTCATTAATTTTTTTTAGCCCCTCAATTTTTTTCTTTGATACCATTTTTAAATCAATTTTATCGGTTTGCTCATAGTTAATTTTATATAAACCGATTTTATTAAACCTTTCTTTCCTTCAACACTTTCCTTCAATTTGTCAAAGGCAACATTAAAATTTTCAATTATTTCCTTATCCTCTAATTTTTCTGTTCCTATTGGAACTTGAATCACAGGATTTTTTACAAGATTTACAGAGATTGTTCTTTCCAACTCTTCAATAATGCTTGATAGGTTTTTTGCCATAGGTGAAACAGGAATTAATGGTTTATTTCTTGGACCAACATATTTCCCTAAGGTTTTTGCAACTATTGGCATTAAAGGAGCTTCTACAACAAAAAAATCATACTCTTTCGCAATTTTTTTCCCTTCTCTCTTGCTAAAATCTAACTCTGTTTTAGTCAAAACTTTTTGATTTGTTTCTTTCGCTTTTGCTATTAAAGAATCAACAATAAAGCAAATTTTTCTATCCTTTATTTTGTGAGGCACTTTTATTCTATCTCTAATTCTATTTTCAGGTTTTTTTAGGTCTAAATTTGAAATATTAACAACTAAATCAAATGTTTGACAAAATCTCCTCTTATTTTCTCTTAATTTTTTTATATCCTCCACCTTCAACTCAACCATTATTTTAATTAAAGTTAAAAATTTAAGAGTTGTTTATTTTTATTTAATTTAGGGATATGTTAAGTTTGCTTGAAAGAGCAAATTTTGGCTAAAGCGAGCTACATAGCTTCTTTGTCTAAGTCCAATAACACTGAAGCAAATCTGAGAATTCACTGAGTCAAACCTATTTGAACTTTAGAGATCCTGTATGTTTAAAGTAAATTTTAACTGGTTTATCATATTTTTCACCCAAATTTCTAATTTCCTTTTCTTTTTCAAACCAAAATTCCTCTGATAATTTTTTATATTTATTTTCCAATTCAGGAAAGTTCTTTTTTATTGCTTCAAAAACTTCTTTTCTGCATGGATTCAGATTCAAATCTTCAAATGATAAATGGTCAACAAATGGAGATATTTCTTTAAAAATCTGTTCTAAATTAGTTAAGTAAGGGAGTATTGGGCCAACAAAAACATATGTATAAAAACCTTCTTGTTTCAATTTCTTCAAAGCTTCCAATCTTGCATCTGAACTTGGAGAAAACGGCTCAAATACTTTTTTAATATTTTCATTTAGTGTTGTTATAGTCAATCCTAACTCTATGTTTTTGAAGCGTTTAAACAAATCAATATCTCTTGTGATTAAATCAGATTTTGT
>QMZV01000047.1 GCA_003663355.1 Candidatus Aenigmatarchaeota archaeon | reverse complement strand
GCTTTATAAATTACGCACTCAGATTGCTGATAGAAAAGCGGAACTTTGTTTGCAAACCTTATTAAGTTTACTGGTTTATCTGGTTGAAGTTCTTTTGAGTAAACTATTCCAACTTCTACTTGAAAAGGTATCGCTCTGTAAACTGCTACAGGTCTGGTACAAGCAGCAACAAAATCTGCTTTGTATTCTTTGCTTAATCCCATAGTTATATTTTCCTCTCCAATAGGTGACAAGCAATCTGTTGGAGGCCTCTGCAATTTAACCTGTTGCATTGCAAGAAGTAAATTTGCTGCTTGTTCTCTTGATATTGCATTAGGTCTTGTATGTATATCTAATTTTGCTAATTTACATATTTCTGTTGCTCCCTTTCCTCCAACCTTTGAAAAATCATTCATCAAAAAAGATTGCAGAGTTCTTGATTTTGTTCTATTTAACATTTTTATTAATGTTCCAATTTCAACCCCATGAGGATGTGGAGCAACTTTTTTTGGTCTCTTTGGCAACTTATTTACAACCCTCTTAAACAACTTTCTATTATTTTCTGGGTCAATAAATAATATTTGTGCATGAGGATTTGCAATAGCAGTGTATTTTAAATAATCTTCCACCCCTCTGACTTTTCTGTAGACCCCCTTTATTTTTAAACTAATTTTTGTGCCATGCTCTTTCTTAGTTTCAAGTTTCTTTTCATCTTCTATAACAGGCATATTTTTTGATGTATCTATAAACAACTTGCAAGAATAATGTGGTTTATTTTTTACTTTTGATTCTATTAATGCTGGTTCTCCTGTTGTTAACTGCCCATACAAGATAGAAGCGGACATTCCAATTCCTTGCTGTCCTCTACTCTGAATTCCTTCTTCCCCTAAAGATCTGAATTTAGAACCAAATAAAAGTTTTCCAAAAACATGCTTAACATATTTTTCTTCAATTCCGGGACCATTATCTTCAATACTGACTTGAAAAATATCTTTCTCTATATTTTTAATTTTGACAATAATATCTGGTAAAATTCCTGCTTCCTCACATGCATCCAAACTGTTATGACATATTATTGCTCCAATACCACAAACAAAATTTTCTTCTTCAGGTACAGAAATATCATATACCCACTTTTTCCTATACTTGATTTTCTTAATTTCTTTTATTTTTAACAAACCTACCTCTCCACTAACAATTTTATCTCCAATATCTGTGAGCCAAATCTCTTCATTCTTTTTTAGTTTTAATAAGTTCTCGATACTTACATTTGTTTGTTTTTCTTTGTTTATATTATAATTCAATTTACTGTTTTTGCATTTTTTTATAATTTCGAAAGGTAATTTATTGATTTCCGAGTTTTTTTGTTTTGTGTAAAGATATATAATGTAAGACTCAGAGAAAAGAGCTTCGTTATTGTTTATTTTCCTTTTTTTGTGTTTTTTTATTTCAAAACTGCAATCCTTTCCGATAGAAGATAACAAATATAATATATCAGAGCAAAGATATTTGCTCGATGTTGCCAATATTATTCTCTCTAAATTCATCTCTTCCAATTTTTTATTTTTTTGCATAAAAATTTCTTTAACTGGATATCCGTCTCCAGTGCAATAAGCTATTATAAATTTTTCTTTCAATTCACTTGGAAAATTAAAAATAAATCTCGGCATTCTCTTCTCTTTTGCTTTTTTCCCTATCTTAAATATTTTATCCAGAAGAAAGCATAAAATCTTGGAGTTTGCTGTTAAGTTAATTGCGCTTTTGTGTGCTTTTATTATCCTCACATTTACACCGAAAAGTTTTTCAAATAATTTTTTATAATATTTTATCAGTTTATTCTCGTGAGTTCCAAAAGAAAGATTAACTTTGTAATCTCCTGAGATACTACCTTCGGCCAAATATATACCAAAAAATTCAGCAAGGTCCTTATCAACTTTTAATATCACAGGAAGTTTAGTTTTTCCAAACATGAAATCTATTTTACAATTCCTGAAAAATTCTAAATCAACCTTTATTTTTCTTATTATATTTAGCGGAATTCTATCGCATTTTTTAAAGTCATTAACTCTTTGCCTGTTTAAAACTCTTAATATTTCGTTTTTTATTTTCGGTAAAATATTTTTTATCCCGTATATCCCAATGTTCTCTGTATATTCAGGATTTAATTTCAGCATCTCTTTCAGAAGATTAATCTCTTTTATTTCATTTATCTTCCATTCCTTCTTAGGTACTAAAATATAATCTCCAACTTTTAAATTTGAAGCTTTTATAGCTCTTATTTTTCCATTTTTAAATCCGAAAATGCTGTGATAATCTGTTACTTCCACATATCTTCCGCCTACTAAGGTAATTTTATATACATCGCTATTAACTTTATGTCTGTATAATGCGGAAATTTCTTTAAATTTCAATTTTAAAGTGCTTTTATCAAAGCACAATGCTTTTATTCCAGAGATTTTCAATTTTTGAAGATTTCCATTTCTCAAATTTATTGGTTTTTCATTTTTCATTTTTCTGTCTATAAAATCTCCAATCTTTTCTATTAAAATTTCACCGTTTTTTTCAAGGACAATTGGGGTGTCTGCAGTTAAACTATTGTCCACGGCTTCCTTTACAACAGTTAACAATGCCTTTGCCGGATTATCAAAACCGAGCAAATGTTTATTCTTTTCAAAAAATTCTGAGACAGCAACTTCCCTATATTTAATCATAAATTTGTTTGAATAAAAATTTTAAAACAACTTGAGAAAGAATTATCCGGCAAACTTTTTGAAATTATTGATTGTTGAAAGATTAGCAGTTAAATGAAAATGAGAGCGAGTTGATTGATTTTAATTGAATCAAAAAACTTATAAAACCTTTCACTAAACTTCACATATTTACAATAGAATATTCACATTATACTCAAGACTCCAAAAATACCTCCAAAGAAATAAAGGAAAAGTAGAGTTATAGGAAAGACAAGAGTAAATCTAATTCCTTCCTGAATCTCAACAAATTTTCTTTCAACTCTTAGTTTTTCAATTTCTTTTTTTCTTAATCCAGTAATTTCTTTTCCAGCAAGAACATATCCTTCCTTCAATTCCGATGTTTTTATTTTTTTCTTCATCCCTTTTTCAACAACCTTTGCATAAATATAGATTAGAGGAAGGAAACCAATCATAAACATGAAAGGAATATAGATAGAGATAAAAATACATGTGATAAGAAAACCAAGATAAATTGCGGAATGTTTTTTAAATTTTAAAACAAAATTTTCTCGGATTTTTTTGTTTAAAATTCCAAGAATTAAAATATAAATAATAGAATAGATTCCGCTGACAATCAAAAGATTAAAAAGAAAGGAAACAGGGTAAGGAATAAAAGTGTTTGGTAGATAAGGAAGCAAAAAACCAATTCCTCCAAGAATCCAAGCATCTCCATCCCCCCAAATCTTATCTTTATAAAATAATAAACCAACGGACAGAAATAACAAACCAGTAAATACAGAATTGAAAAAATAAGAAAAATTTTTAGAGATTAAAGAAAAGATAAACCAATAAAATAATCCAAAGGAAATTAATAAAGCAGGAATTTCTTCAAAAACATCGCTTGTCTTTAAATCATATATTCCAGCAAATAGAGTTAGAGAAAGAGTTATTAAAAAAGGGATTTCTATCATTATTTTAATTGTCTTAATTAATATTTACCTTTGTGTGAGCAGACTTTGGATTGAATGAGCAAAGAGAAGGGAGTTGTTTATTTGCTGTTATATTCCATTCGTAGTTTTGGGTTTAAAACAATATGCTATTTCTTTCTCATGCATTCCTTTCTTTGATTACATCTAAAGATTCTATCTTACTAATATCAGGAATATGAAATTCCGGAATTTTAATTTTTGGAATTAGAAGTTTTAGATTCTGAAATGTTTTTATATTTTCTGAATAATCCTGCATGACTTTTATTATCTTTGTCTTTCATCTTATCATCTCAGTTATTTTTTTCTGTTTTAATTTATCTATTGTTTCCTTTATCCTCTTCTCGGCTAATCTGATGTATTCTTCTTCAATTTCATAACCTACAAACTTACGATTTGATAAAATTGCAGCCACAGCAGTTGTTCCGCTTCCCATAAATGGATCGAGAACAACATCCTTCTCAAAAGTGTATAGTTTTATGCATCTAAGAGGTAACTCAACAGGGAATGGAGCAGGGTGACCAACTTTTTTAGCAGATTCAGCGCCAAAAGTCCAGATACTTTTAGTGAATTCTAAAAATTCATCTTTTGTCATTGTTGCTCTCTCATTGTTATGATTGGCTCTTGTGAAGGTATCTTTTGAAAAAACAAGGATATATTCATGAATATCTCTTAATACCGGATTTTTTGCAGATAGCCAACTACCCCATGCAGTAGAAGGACTGGCAGTAGATGCCTTATTCCAGATTATTTCCCCCCTCATTAGAAAACCTATTTTTTGCATATCTTCAATAATAAAAGCATGTAATGGGATGTAAGGTTTTCTTCCTAAGTTTGCTACATTAATACAAACTCTTCCGCCAGAAACAAGAACTCTATAAACTTCTTTCCAAACACTAATTAAAAAAGCTCTATATTCCTGAAGAGTTAGATTTTCATCATATTCTTTTCCAACATTATAAGGTGGCGAAGTTACCATTAAATGAACGCTGTTATCTGGTAGTTCTTCCATTCTTTCACTGGACTTGCAGAATATTTTGTTAATATTTTCTTCAGGAATTTTATTTTCAATAAATTTTACTCCTTTTTTCTCTGTTGGTAATCCTTCATATAACCGACTATTATAAAACTCAGAGGAATCATGATTCATTCTTCCAGGTGAACCAAAACTACTTGTCTTTGTCCCGTTTCTTTTACCTACCATTTTCACCAAACCTCATTAAATCAAGGAATTTCTCAGCTTTTTTCTCATAAGTATCCTCTTTATTTGCAATTTCAATAAACCTTCCAAGTTCTTTTTTAGTTTTCATTCCTGCAAAGAACATTCTTTCTTCTTTCAGTAACTCTAAGAGATGTTGCTTAAACTCAGAATAGGAATCAAATCTCATGAAGCCCTCTTGTTCTGTTGACTTGATATTTTCTCCGTTGTTATCCAAAGGTTTTGGATTTAATGACCAGAATCCTTGAATAATACCATAATTTTT
>QMZV01000046.1 GCA_003663355.1 Candidatus Aenigmatarchaeota archaeon | reverse complement strand
TAAGAAAGATAAAATAAAACAGAGGAAGGAAAATAATTCATCCATCTATATTCTGTATAAGTTTTTATTTCTATTGGTTCCCCAACTAAAGCGCTTCTTACAAGAAAGCCTATTGTTAGAGTAAGAACAAATACTCCAATAAAAACAAGAGCTGCTGATACAACAGGCCATTCAAAAAGTCCCCCTTTCATTTTCTTAATTCTCATGATAGATCTTTTAAACATGCATTCGGTTTATAATAAGTGATTTTACAATTATCGCTACAATAAGATTCGCTGTTGCCATTTTTTATTATAGAGTTAACAAAATTGCAATTAGAATTTTTATACTTTACTGCCCACACCTTTGTATAATTCCCAAATCCTTGCACTTTAGCAGCGCACTCTCCATCTTTCAAAATTTTTGTAGTTGAAACATTATTGCATTTTTTTATCTTTCCTATTTCTACTTCAGAACCCATGAGAGAATATTCTATTATTCTATTTTTTACAGGATAGTGAACTACAATAAAAGCTTTATTTGCATTATTGTAAGGATATCCATTTCTGCAAACTTTTTGCGTTATGTTGAAAACATAATTTTCATCATTTAGGACAACAACATTTGAGGAATTTATATTTGGCCAGAGTTTCATTTTTTGGCAAAAACTACTTCTTGTCTCGCACTCAAGTTTTCCTTCGCTGGTTGTTATAAGTTTATCACAACAAAGATCAGTTGCATTTATTTTCCAAGTTACTACAGCATTTTCATATCCAGATTCCGAGCAATCAATAGAATCTATTTCTCTTCCATTAAAAGTTTTGTTTACAAAAATCATTGGTAAGCATTCATACATAATTCCTTTAGATGGCCAGGACTGGTTTGTTACACTTTGGCATATGAACTTCCCCTCATTTATTGAAGGAGGATTTTCCAAATAATTAGGAGAGCACGGTTCATAAATATTATCAAAACTGCAAGAGGAACATTCACCATTAACGCAATAAGTTCCATGACAATCTCCTGTAACTGTGCAATTGAAAACTCCTGGCCAGGTAGAGCAAGCTGACTTAATATCATAATATTTTTTCTCTTTAACAATTTCATCAATATCATTTAATTCTGCCAACTTTTCTTTTTCAACAATTATATATTTTATATCAATTGCATCAAAAGGCAATTTTTGATACAAAAGATAGTAATTTCTTGCAATTTTGCAAGTTGTAATATCTCCGCTCCTTCTTGCCTCATAACAATATGTGGGATCATTAAGTTTTGCATTATCGTTATGATATTCTAAGCAAAAGTCAGAGCATACCTTTTGCATACCAATATATGGAGGTTCTTCCTCGCATTTCCTTTTACATAACTCTAATTGTTTTTCTTTACTCCAACCATTTTTAGGCTTCAAATTTTCAACAAGCAAGAAAAATTCGTATTTTTTTAGATTTCCTTTTAAGTCAAAAATAGAACTACTTATTTTCCTTGGCTTGCAAATTTTTGCTGATAAATTGCTCTCATTTACAACTGCCTTCGGAATTCTCGTTTTTAAATAACATTTATTTCCATGAGATACAGGTGCGATAGTAAGAACATTTGTTGTATTGTTCCAATCCCAGCTAAATCCGCAATCAGCATGGACCCATTTTTGAGTGACCCATCTTACACCTCCGCTTATTTTCCCTGTTATCCAATCCCAAATTCCTTTTATAAATCCGATAATTTTATCTTTAATTGATGAAACTTCTTTTTTAGTTTCTACTTTTCTTGAAGAATCAAGGACAAGGCAGCCTTCTGGATAAGGACCCAATCTGTAAAAAACATTTTCTTCTCCTTTTACTCCAACTTTGTAAATTCCTTCTCTTAATAAAGTTGCAAGATTTGTTGTTAATCCAGTTACCATTGTTCCAATTTTAACATCATTATCTTCAGCAATAAAAGTTGTTAAAGGACAAATTGAGTACAATCTATTGTGCGGCATCTCGCCTGGTTTTCCTTTAATAATGTCTATATTTCCGCTTTTTGTGATATTCTTTCGTATATTTTCTCCTAATTTTTCATAGTCTTTTTCAGATATTTTTAGATTTCCGCAATCTTCATAAACAGACTTGCTTTCTGGAGGAATATACAAAGAATAAACATCTTCGCCATCAGAAATATAAAGAAAAAAATCTGACCTTGGCAGAAAGAACTCGCTCATATTTTCAAAAATAGAATTTGCTGTTTTGTTTGCTCCTTCTTCACTCCAATTTTTCAGAAAACTTTTATTAAAGATGTTGGGATAAACAGTTGCATCTTTCCAAAGAGAAAGCATGTAACATAAATCGCATGCTGTTGCTTTTTCTGGAGTTTCTCTTGGAATTGTTTGAATATTAAACCAAAATACTGCAATCATTGCCATTATTCCAATAAATATAGCCAAGACTACTATATATCCAATTATATTCGCTGGAAGTGAGATAAGACCTCTCATTTTTCAACACCAACTACTTTAGTTATATAAATAGAGTTCTTATTTACTTTCTCAAAACAGAGAAAAACAATCTGATTTCCAGAACCGCAAACTGTTGTATATCCATCTGGACCCAAACTCTCAAACTTGCCAGAAGTTTCATTATACTCATATAAATCCATATTTCCGACCAAGGAATCTGAGAGATATACTCCTTCTTTAAAATATTTGTTTGTAGGGCCCCAAATCCCGATATAATGTGGATAGATTGTTATTCTGTTGCAGTTTCTCAAACTAACGCAGGTATGGGTGTTGACAGGTGCGGATTGCATTAAAAGCAAAGTATTTTTTATTTGCATTACAGTGTTTATTTTTAATTCGCTCATTCTTTGAGTTGCAGCTGCCATACCCATCTGCTGCCACAAACCTAAAGTCATAATTGCAAAAATCAATCCAAAAATAAAAAAGAAATACTCTATTTCTAAACCTTTCTTCTTAAACATAATTTTATTATAATTATGTTAATTATGGGAAATTCTGCAATTAGTATTATCTTTGTTTCACTTTACATGTCTGTGCATGGATAAAAATTATCAAACTTTAAAGAAAGTTGAATAATATGTAAAAGAAATTAAATTAGCCGTATATCCTCTTAACTAAAATTGAACCGCAAGCATTCTTTATTAGATTATACTGCTCAAGTTCATTTTTATTAGCAAAGTAAGAATTTTCTTCTATCCATCTTTTTCTTAATCTATCTATTCCAGAAGTTTTGCATTCTTTTGCAAGATAATTTACAGTTTCTAAATCTTCTTCTGAAACTTTTAATTTTGTCCATGGATTCTGAGGGGCATTTTCTACATCTTTTGTGCAACTTAGATACCATCTTGAACATTCTCTTTCCACTTCATCATAAACAAAAATGGTTTCTACTTCAAGCAATAAATTCTCGCAGGTTTTAATAAATTTTTCTGACCCATATTTTACAACTTCTTTTGCTCCCCATACTAAAGGGTTTGCCATTTTCTCATATAAACTCTCTTTAGCACTAACTGTGCTGAATATAGAAAATATAGAAGTAATAATAAAGAGTAACATAACAACAGAAACAATAGTAACCATAATAGTATTCATATTCCCTTTCATTCTCTGCATCTCAACATATTGGCTCCAATTCCTCTGCATTTCTCCTTGCAATCTTCAATTGTGGAGCAATTCAGTCCGGATGAAATATCAATAGGGATTGGCTCGGCACAATTCCACATTTCGCAGGAACTTACTAATTCAGTTTTGTTTTCAAAAGGAATTATTAATTTACCTTGACCATTAATAATTAAAATACCAAAAACAACACCAAGAACAATTACTAATATTAGAACCTCAAACAATATTTTCCACTTCATTCCCTTATATACCATAATTTAAGACAGAAGTCCTATAAATGGAGAAAGCACACTTAAAATTGTCTCTCCGAGAATATCAACTTTTAGTATATAAACGGAAATCAAAATCATTAATATAACAAGAATAATTAATAAACCCAATATTTTAAGAAGTAAGATATGCGTGTCTCCTTTCATATTTTATATAAACTTTTTTATTTCCATAATTGCAGAATTTAACTCAAAAGATTTATTAAACTTTGGGGTGCAAATTTTTTCCCAATTTCCTCCGCAAGGATAACTCCAATCAGCACTAGAAAAATCCCAATTAACAATATAAATTAGATTAGACCAAACTTCATCATAAACATTTTTCCATACATAAGGTTTGTCAACTGAGATTGTGTTTTTTGTTAAATTCACAAATTTGTCATAGCCTGTTTCAAATATTTCATCTACTTTAATTTTTAAAGTTCCTTCATTTTCACCACCAGTGGCACCTGTTAATCTTTCTTCCTTTGCGCAGCCAGGTCGGCCACCAGACAAATTAATTATACCATTACCTTGTCTATATTCATACATAATTTTAACCCTTCCTCCGCTTCCTCCTCCGCCACTTCCATCCCACCCAAGGTTATTAATATCATTTCCTCCATTTCCACCTTTTGCTTCAATTTTTCCGTTGAATAAAAACAATTTTACATCTATATTTACTGTTCCGCCGCTTCCTCCACCTCCGCCACCAGTTCCATCAGAGTTTGAAATACCTGTTCTCCAAGAACATGCAGAACTATGACAACTCGAAGATTGGTTACAATAACTTTTTCCTTTGTAAATTATCCCTCCTCCACAATTAGTATTTCCACCATCACATCCATCATGGCCATTAGCCAAAATTTCACCATTTAGAACAAGTTTTTTTGCTTTTATGATTACTGCTCCTCCACCTAAACCACCATATCCTCCTCCGCTACTTGCACCACCACCATCTCCACCAGGAGAACCTAAATCCTGTGGGTCTTCTTCAGAACCATGAGAATTTCCTCCTAAAGGACCATTATATACATCATCTCCTCCTTTTCCACCAGTAGAACCATAACCACCACCACTGCCACCAGAAGCATATTTACCCATGTCTCCAATTCCACTACTTTGTCCATCCAATCCTTTTCCAGCAGGATTATCTCCTTTTCCACTTACATCTATTTTTCCTCCAGAATCAATAATAATTGCTTTAGCCTTTAATATTAATTTTTTACCAATACTTGTCGTTATTACTCCACCGCTATGTATATGAACATTGTCATATTCGTGTACACCATCTAAGATAATCTTGTCATAAACTTCTAAATTATTAGTCCCTTCATAATAACTTGTATCTATTTCTTCACCACTGCCAACATAATATTCTTCTTTACCTTTTACTCTTGCACCCCAATCACAACCTTCCTGACATTTCATAATTTTTGTGCTGTTTCCATAATAACCGTCCCTTGAAGAGCAGAAAATTTTGCATAGAACAAAAGGATTTTCT
>QMZV01000045.1 GCA_003663355.1 Candidatus Aenigmatarchaeota archaeon | reverse complement strand
GCCCAGAGGATTACAAAATTGGTAATGTTTTTAGTAATTTTTTCTTTTTTAATTTCTTTGCTTTTTTAAAGTTTCTGAATAAAAAAGTTATATGGTTAATTTAGTCATTGCAGAAAAACCCATTGCGGCAAAAAAGATTGCAGATTCTATCTTAGAAAAATATAAGACAAAGAAAAAATACTCTGTTAATTATTATGAGTCTCCAGACGGAATTATTGTTGCCCCAGCTGCGGGTCATTTATTTACATTAAAAGATAAAGTAAAGAAAGATTATCCCAATTTTGATTTGGAATGGCAACCAAGTTTCAAGAAAAACAAATTTACAAAAAATTTCTATCAACTGCTCTCTTATCTATCAAAATTTTCTGATGAAGTAACAATTGCAACAGATTTAGATATAGAAGGGGAGGTTATTGGATATAATATTTGGAGATTCCTTTGCAAGAAAGCAAATATTTCAAGAATGGAATTTTCCAGTCTTGTAAAAGAAGAGTTAAAGAATGCTTTTTTAAACAGGAAAAAAGGTTACAATCGCGGGCTTGCTGAATCCGGATTAACAAGGCACTACTTAGATTTCTATTACGGAGTTAATATTTCAAAAGCCCTGACAAGTTCAATAAAGACATCTTCTAATAAATTTTATTTACTTTCTTCCGGCAGGGTCCAGGGACCGACATTAGCAATTTTAGCAAAAAGAGAAAAAGAGATAGAAAAATTTGTTCCTGTCCCTTTCTGGCAATTGAATTTTCTAAGCTCAAAATCAAATGAACAGAAATTTAAAGAACCTTTAACTTTCAATTACGAGAAAGATAAAATTTTTGAAAAAGAAAAAGCTGAAAAAATTTTCTCAGAGTGCAAAGATAAAAATGCTGTTGTTTCTAAAATAGAAACAAAAAAAAGGAATCTAAATCCTCCCACACCATTCAACTTAACAGATTTGCAATTAGAATCCTATAAAGTTTTTGGTTTTACTCCAGTAAAGACCCAATCTATAGCTCAGAACTTATATTTGCAAGGTTTGATTTCCTATCCAAGAACAAGTTCCCAAAAATTGCCAGCTTCAATAAACTATAAAAAAATTATTGAAAAATTGAGCGAGAATTTTGAAGTTGGAAAAGAACTTCTGAAAAAAGAATTAGTGCCTAATGAAGGAAAAAAGACAGACCCAGCACACCCTGCAATATATCCAACCGGAGAAAAACCAAAAAAACTTAAATTAGAAGAAGAGAAACTTTATTCATTAATTGTTCACAGATTTTTTGCTGTTTTTGGAGAGCCTGCAGAAAGATTCTCTATGAAAATTTTTGCGAATATTGAAAATTACAAATTTTACTGCAGCGGTACAAAAACAATAAAGAAAAACTGGCTGAAGTATTATCCTTTTGCAAAGATTGAAGAAATAGAACTACCAGACTTAAAAGAGGGAGATGTTCTAATTGTTGATAAACTAAATTTGATTAGAAAAGAAACACAGCCACCAAAAAGATATACTCCAGCAAGTCTTATTAGAGAACTTGAGAAAAAAAATTTAGGAACAAAAAGCACCAGAGCAATAATTATTCAGACTTTATATTCAAGAAATTATATTGAAGGACGACAGATAAAAGTTACAAGCCTTGGAATTGGTGTTGTAGAAACTCTAAAAAAATATGCCCCTGAATTTCTCTCCGAAGAACTAACAGCAAAATTTGAGAAAGAGATGGAACTTGTTGAAAAAGAAGGAAAAAAGAGAGAGGATGTTTTGAGAGAAGCTGAAGATTTGCTTAAAAAAACTTTTAAAAAATTCAAAGAAAGAGAAAAAGATATAGGAGATTCTCTTGTAAGTTTAATTAAAGAAACAAGAGATGAACAGAATACAATAGGCACCTGTAAGTGCGGTGGAGAGTTAAAATTCATCAAAATGTATAATGGTTCAAGATTTATTGGATGCTCAAATTATCCTAAATGCAAAAATGCTTATCCATTGCCGAAGAATTGCAGAATTGAAAAAACCGGAAAAATCTGCGAGTACTGCGGCACTCCTATTTTGAAAATAATAAGAAAAGGAAAGAGGCCTTTTAATATGTGTTTAGACCCAAATTGTGAAAGAAAGAAAAATTGGGGCAAGGAAAAATAATTACTAAATTCTATCTTTTAATTTTAATAGAAAAGCGCAGAGATTTGCAGAATAATGAATAATTGGAGTTATGATTACGAGAAAAACAACAAAATATAGATTAAGATTTCTAACAATAGAAACAAGGACTAAAGAAAAGACTAAAAAATCCAATTGATCTAAAAGAGGAGCTGGTTCACCCCTTTCAATCCCAAACCTTCGCTTGACAAAAGAACCTATTATATCCCCGCTAATTGCACCTGTTGTTAATAAAAAAACAGTTAGCAGATTGTGTTGAAATTGAAGGGTATAAAATTGCTGTATAAATGGCTGTAAATAAATAAGTAACAATCCTATAAAAATTCCAAAAAAGATTCCCCCAAAGAAACCCTCTATTGTTTTTCCATCTCCAAACAACCTGAAACCATCAATAAATTTTTTACCAAAATCAATAGGGTGTTTTCCTTTTAACAAAACAGGAAAAAAGTTGGCACAATAAGCTGGAATAATTAACCAGAAACTATTAATTATTATCTCTAACATAAATTTATGCAACTAAAAGATAAAATATCTGTTGTTTGCCCTAGGTGTAAAAGGGTAAATATTATACCATCAAGATATTTCTATGACGGATATGAAGGTCCATTTTTTTGTAAATTCTGCGGGTGCATTCTAGATATAGATGTAGATTATGAGTAATGGGCTCGAGGAGATTTCCATATTTTAAATTTGAACTCCTGATCTCTGCGATGTGAACGCAGCGTCTTAACCATTATCCCCTTAAGGTCTAGACCACGAGCCCATAATCGGTATTTTCTTTTATTATAATTTTTTATGGCATTATTTAATTTGATTGCAAAGTATGAAAAATCCAAATTTATTATTTAATTAGTTCTGCAAGTATGTAATATAAAACCATGAAAAATATTATTACACCAAAAGCAATTAAAATTTTATCCCAAGTCATAATCTTTGAGATATAAGCTATGGAAAATAGAAAAATAGCCAACGAGATAATTTCAAGTCCGATTTTTATAAAACTCATTAATTATTTTAATTTTTTTATTATTTTATGGAAGATTACATAAGAGATAGAACAACAAAAACAGGAACAACAACAATAGGCATAGTTTGCAAAGATGGAGTTTTGCTTGCTTCTGAATCAAAGGCTTCTATGGGATATATGGTTGTTAACAAGGATGTTCAGAAGGTTTTTAAAATAGATGATAGAATTGGAATGACAATTGCCGGAATGGTGAGTGATGCTCAGCAGTTAATAAATATACTAAAGGCAGAAATTTCGCTTTACAAATTAGAGACAAATGAAGAGATGAAAGTTAGTGCTGTAGCACATCTATTATCCCAGATAATGTATTCAAGGAGATTATATCCTTACTATACACAAATAATAATTGGAGGTATAGACTCGGAAGGTTGCCATTTATTCTCATTTGACCCAACTGGTTCATGCATAAAGGAAAAATATGTTTCAACAGGAAGTGGAAGCCCATTTGTTTACGGAATTCTTGAAAAAGATTTTAAAGATAATATGACCCTTGAACAAGGAAAAAAATTGATAAGAGATGCCATAAAAAGCGCTGCCCAGAGAGATATGGCTTCTGGAGGAGAAAAACTGTGGATTGCAGAGATTACTGAAAAAGGTTTTAAATTAGAAGAAGAAAAATTGAAATAGTTTGGTTTTACAGATTTTGGTAAAAAGACCAGAATTTTTAACCAGTATTCTTATTAAAGTTTTCTGCCAATCTTAAAAATTCAAATTTTTAGGGAAAAAGGTTTCTGCTATAAAGAACAATTTAGTGTTAACTGAAAGGAGATGCAAACCTAAATAACAATTCCTTCCCTAACCGCTTCTCTGACAATTGTAATTTGTTTTCTTTTTTTCTCAAATTCTTCTGGAGTGTAACAAAGAAAATCTACTGGATAATCAAGAGTCCAGTACTTGTGTAGACCAACGGGTCTTTCAAAAAATTTTTTGCCTCTAAAACTTTCTCCAACAAGCAGTATGTCTATATCACTATCTTTATTCATTTTACCTCTTGCAAAAGAGCCAAAAATTATTAGTTTTTTGACTCCTATTTTTTTAGCTATCCTTTTTTTAAATTTTTTTATTTCTTCTCTAATTTTTCTTTTGTCCATTTTAATATAATTATCTCTGAAATTAAAATTCAACTAAAAATCTTCAAACCATCCTGAATTTCCGCAAGTTCCTGGCCCTTTAAAGTTTTTGGAGCAATTAGTCCTTTTGTGTTTGCGAGAATTTCTGCTCCAGTAAAACCTTCATAAAATTCAAGTCTCTTAAATTCCACTCCAAGAGTTTTTTCAAGAATTTCAATTTCTGCATCCTTGCAATTTTTGTGGACAATTCCAGCTCTATTTGTTACAGTAGCAAATATTCCGGGAAAAGGCAAATCAGAGATTGTTGTAATCTCTGTTTTTAATTTCAATTCATTTTCAAAAAAATATTTTTTTTCCGCAAGATAAGGAGATAAAATGCAACCTTTGTCATTGCACAAAATTAAATTTCCAAGAGTTGTAAAAACACCTGTTAATTTTATAACTTTTTTATCAACAAATTCAAGTTCTGCATCAGAAACAATATCAGGAACAAATAAATATTTTGAGTTCGCTACTGAAAATAAACCAAGAAGTGAAGAATTGTAGAAACTTGCCTTTTTTACAACAACATTCAGCGTTTCTGCTATTCTTTTAATTTGTTTTCTTGTAATTTCTGTCGGAAGATAACAAACATTTTCTGTGGCCACTCCCAATAAACCCAAAGTTGTATTTCCAAAAAACTCTGTTTGATATGTTGCCATAAATAAGTTAATTATCTTTTAATGCAGATAATAAAATCTGCAAAAACTTTATACCTCAAGGTGATTCACTTTTCTCAAGAGCTAATTTAACATCTTCAAGCATTATTGTTTTTCTATCTGCATGTCTTGCCAGTTTATCCGATTTTTTAATAATCTTTTTCAATTCTGAGATTAAATACTCCGAAATAAATAATGCCGCATCTTTGCTAATTCTTTCTGCACCTAATTCCCTTGAAAGCCTTAAAATTGTATGCAAAGGTAATTCAGGTTTCTTTTTTTTAAACATAATTATCTAAAAAGAAAAAAAGAAACAATGGAATAAATTCCTTTAATTAAAAAATAAAAAAACAAAATTGTTATAATTAAATTGCTAAACCCATAAGAAAGCAGAAAGAGAAAAGCCACAATTAAATCCAGAAGTGATAAAAATATATAT
>QMZV01000044.1 GCA_003663355.1 Candidatus Aenigmatarchaeota archaeon | reverse complement strand
TATAAAAGTTTAATCAGATTTGAACTCTTTTCTTAATTTGGACCTCTAAGATTTTTTAATATTATTTTTGTGTAGCTTTCATACGTTTTACAGCTCTTTTTAAAATTTTTTCCATACCTTTCCAAAATTCTTCTTCTGATATTTTCTCTGCTGGTCTGCTCACCCATACTTTTCTTCAACGTAAGAAAATAAGCTCATTTTCTTTTGCTATGCTTAAGTGTAAAAGATTTGAAATCCTTCTTTTTATTCAACTCCTTACTTATCATTTTTTCTCCTTTAACAAAAGTTATCCTGCCATCCTCATCAGAAGTTATCATACTTTCTAACAATACTCCAAATAAGTAAGGTCTTATATACTGATAGAAAACTTCTTTTGCAAGTTCAGCCTGATTTTTAAATATCTTTTCTGCTTCTTTTCTCATCTTTTTAAATTCCGCATCCGCTTTTTCTTTTGCTAATGAGAAATATTTTTCCATAAAGTTTTCCTTTTTGCGATTCTCTAGCAATAATTAAGCCTCTGAAAGGTTTCTTACCTTTTGCAACTCCCTCTTCTATCATCTGAAGATTGTTTTCTCTTATTTCTTTTTCTTTTTGTTTCTCGAGTTTTTAGACATTATTTTTATTTATCCAGGTTTCTTGTGAATGGGGGAAGTCAAGCAGAAATTCTGAGGATTTGGCTAAAATGTCGCTTTTTCTCCATTGATTAGGCTTCTTAACTTTTTCAGGTTGTTAATACCCCTCCTTATTTCTTCTATGCTTTTAAATCTATTGCTTTCTACTTTAGATTTCATATCTTTCCATATCTTCCTGTAAAAATAAAAATACTCTGAAATTTTCTTCTCATCTCCAAAAAGAACCAGGTGATTTTCAATAATTTCCATTTTTAACCATAACGGCAAAAGCTCAAACACTTTATGTCATATTCTTTCCAAGAAAATTTCATGGCTTCTGCCCAGACCTTTTTGTTGTATTCCCTCTCTTTACTTTCTGTTATTATGGCTATATCTATATCCGACCTCCTAGAGAAACGGCTGGTAAGGGCACTTCCATATATAACCACATTGTACTTCTGTAATGGTTTTAAATCCCTTCTAATTTTATTCAAAAATTTTTTTGATAACATTTTCTACTACTTCAACAAATTCATTTAGAGTCTCAAAAACAAATTGTCGTTTTTCCTCTATTAGTTCTTCTTCAACTTTATTATATTTATGCACAATTACATTTCTTAGTCCGTTTAATTCTTTTAACTTTTCTCCCAAATCTTTGCTTAATACTTCTCTTTCTGTAAGGAAGGTTATATTAGCGTAATCATCTCCCACTTTACCCCCAACATCTTTTGTTAACATTGCAACTATATCCATAGATGCTTCTATTGCGATTTGCATCCTATAAAATGCTGCATCTCTTTTTATATCATCCTCAAACTCAGGAATATTTTCTATTTTATCCAAAATAAAATTTATCTTATCAAAATATCTTTCCTTTCTTCTGCTTTCTTCCATAATCAATAGTAAAAGAATAAAAAATATTTTCCTTAAGTTATTTATGATTGGGCCTGAGATTCTTATAGAAAGACTTGAAAGAAGGCAGGAGTTGTTAGAGGAATCTCTACCAAGCTTGGAGGATTTAAAAGCTTTGATAGAGGCTGAGGAGGATTTGAAGAAAGGAAGGGTTGTGTCTTTATCAAAGATTGAGAAAGATTAAAGCCCTCCAATTTTGTAAGGACCCTATTTTGTATTCAAAAAATAATGAAATCTTTTCTACTCCTTCATATCTTGCTCCAACATTCTTTTCACTTTTTCCAAAAATTTTCTTGTATCTTCTTTTAATTTACTAACAATATATAACTCGAAAGATGCTTGGACCCCATAACTTGCTCTTTCTCTCATTCCTTTAGCATCAACAAAAAGTTCTAAGTCTTCTTTTCCAATATTTTTTTCATAACTCTAGGCCACTAACTCTATTTCTCTCTTACTTAATTTTTTCTCATGGTAAAAATAGTATATTAG
This sequence comes from Candidatus Aenigmatarchaeota archaeon, assembly GCA_003663355.1. Classification (GTDB taxonomy): domain Archaea; phylum Aenigmatarchaeota; class Aenigmatarchaeia; order QMZS01; family QMZS01; genus QMZS01. The sequence continues at coordinate 3,861 of QMZV01000044.1, read as the reverse complement.
AGCACAAAGAGTTGCAAAATGGGATTTTGAACTTAGATTCTTTAAAGAAAGCAAAGCTAAGGTAGAATGATAGATTGCATAATAATAAGCAGTTACAACCCAATCATAGAATTTCTCTTTACCAAATAGGGATGGAATTTCTTTCTTATGTTTGTCTAAAATAAAATTTCCAAAATCAAAATTGTGCAATGACTTCCTAAAATAATCTTCTTTAGATAAAGAGGCCCTTCTAATAATTTTTTTATCTAAATAAAAATTCAACCATTTCTTGCATTCCTTTTTGTTTCTTAACCATTCTCTCCAATCAGGCTTTCTCATTTTCTAACATTACCCAATACTCTATTCCTACCACTAAAATTTTATCCTTTTTTAAATTCTTCATAAATCTGTCAGAATAATCAAAAAATTTTTTCTTAAATTCTGAGTATTTTAAATATATTGGTTCTATTTTTATTCCATATCTTTCACTAATAATTCTTGCCTTTGCTTCTATTTCTTCTTCTTTCAATTTATTGAAAATAAGTAATAAATCTAAATCGCTCTTCTCATTGTAATTAAAAGACGCGTAAGAACCAAAAATTATTACTATTAATGGTTTATTTTCGAGAATACTGAGAAAATCATATACTGAGTTAGAAACTTTTCTTGGAAGCTTTGCTAATCTTTGGAATTCTATTTGATAGAGATAAGGTACTATTAAGAAGTTTTTATGATTTAAATAGAAATTTATTGTTTTTCCTTCTTTCTTTTTTAAAACAAGTTTTAGTTTTATAAATTTATCTACTTGATTTTTGAGTGCAGGTAAAGATAAATCTGTTTCTCTTGCTAACTCTCTAAGGTAAATCCCTGGTTTCAGATAAATTTTTGTTAGGATTGATATACTTTTTGTATCAATTGTCATAAAAATTATAACAATTTAAATATATTATCCCATAAACCAGATTACATCTTCACCTGGAGAATTATCTCCATAAGTTACATCTGGTGTTCCAAAAGTTTCGTTTCCAATATTTACTTCTAACAAAATCTTGTATTTGGAATTCCTTCTTTTTGCGAAGCAAAAAGGGGGTGTCGTTTTCGAAGAAAACGAACATGGAACTAAATAAAATTCATTTGTTTCTCCTAAAAGTAAATTATAGATTCCTTTGGAAACTGTGTTGTTGAAAATATGAGGACCCCAAATTATACTGTCTCCCTCATTTTTAATTGTTATTCTGAAACTTGCTGTTTCTACAGGAACATTATTTGAATCTACAAGTTTTCCCTGGAAAGAAACCAAAGTCGATGTTCCAATAAGAATTAAGGTTTCCAAACTTTTATTTCTTTTACTCTAATAAAGTCTGGGTCTGCAGTCGCAATATTTTTTATTCCATATTTTTTCATAACAGAAATATGAATAGCGTCATGAGGTAAAAGCATGTATTGTGAAGCAATATCTGTAGACAAATTAATATCTTCAAATCTAATCTCAACAATACTCAATCCAATCTCTTGTAGAAAATTTATATAACTTAAAAACTGTTTAACAGCTTCATAACAATTTTTAGCAAATTCTTTGTCTTCTTTAATTCTTTCTTTAACTTTCCATGTTTTATCTGTTTTAAGGATTTCACAACCTTTCTCAACAAGGATTACGAAAGCAACTTCATCTATCACTAAACTAGAAGTTACAGCATTAATCTCCCCATTTTCAACTCTTTGCAAAAATTTTGTGCAAATTTCTCCAAATTTAGGATGGTTTAAGTGATGATACGAAAAAATATTTGCATCTATAAATATTGTCTCTTTTAGATTAAAATCTTTAATATATTCTATCATCATGCTTTGCCCAATCCGCTCTCTAATAGATAGTCTTCATATTTTCTGTGAAGATATTCTATAGAGATAGGTGGTTTTACTAAACCCTTTGTCATCTCTGTGAAACTCTTCGGAATTAAGATTACCATCTTTGTTCTAACCACAAATCTTACCTCATCTGTAATGCCTGCCCTCTCTAACACTTTTTGAGGAACAACCACTTTTTTTTGCATTTCTCCCATTTTTATCACTAATAATATTAATTTCTTTTATTTAAATATAAATTATCCCATAAACCAGATTACCTCTCCTGCTGGAGAATTATCTCCATAAGTTACATCTGCTATTCCAAAAGTTTCGTTTCCAATATCTACTTCTAACAAAATCTTATATTTAGAATTCAGAACTAAATGAACCTCCCATCCGAGGCAGAGCCTCGGGGTATTTGGATAAATTAATTATTTTAGAAAAAGAGTGGTTTTGGATAGAATAAACTAAATCTATATTCTCAGCTTTAGAGCACTTTGGTATATTTAAATTATTTATAATTATGACTAAAGTAGAATTGAAGATTGGTATTCCTGAAAGAAAAACTGGAGAGAAAATTGAATTAGATTTAGAATTCTTATCTGAAATTGTAGTTAAATTAATCAAGCGAGATATATTGGAAAGATATAAGAAAACAGGTGAGCTAACAGAAGAAGATTGGAAATTTTGTGAAGCAATAGATTGGCATCCTACTGACGAGCTTCCTCTAAGAGAAGAATTAGTTAAAGAATTAAAGAAAATTGAGGAAGGTGAATATTCTAAGGAATTATCTCCTGATGAACTTGAAGATTGGTTCAATAAACTATGAGTTTTAAAATTAAATTCTCCAAGAACTTGGAAGAAATTTTGAGAAGGCTCAAGAGAAAAGACTATGCACTTTTCCTCAGAATCCAAAAGAAGATTATTCAAATCTCCAATTCCGATGAAGTTTCTATCCAACATTTCAAGAATCTTAGAGGAGACTTGAGCAACTACAAAAGAGTTCATATTGGCCATTTTGTTCTTCTCTTCAGAGTTGAAGGAAACACTATTATTTTCGAAGATTTTAGGCATCACGACAAAGCCTACCAAAGATGATTCTATATTTAAATAGCTTATATTGGTTATGGTAAAGCTAGAATTAGAAATTCCTGATGAATTAGAGAAAGAAATTAAAGAGTTTTCGGAAGATTGGTCAAGGATTGCTTTAGAGGCTATTAAATTAAAAATATTTGAGTTTGAACTTAAAAGATCAAGGAAATTAAGACATTTGTTATTTAAAGCATTAATATCAAAGAGTAAATTTTCCGAAAAAGATGCCTTAGAATTGGGAAGGAAGATTAATGAATCTCCTGTATAAAGATCTTAAATCTGAAGGGTTGATATAAACTATGGAATACATAGTTGTTGATTCTAACAAAGTTTTAGCTGCGTTTATCAAAAAAGGTATTGTACATGATTTATTATTTTCTGGTAAATTTATTCCTATTGGTCCTGAAAAATTGTTAGAAGAGATTAAAAAGCACAAACAAGAAATCGCATATAAATCTGGTATGGAAATAGAAGATGTGGAATTAGCTATTAATTGAATTTGAATTCAAGATATTTGAGAAGAAAAATATTCTGATAAATTGGAAGAAGCTATCAAACTTGCCCCGCACAATAAAGATGTTGAATATTTTGCATTAGCTTTAAAATTAGGTTGTGCAATCTGGTCAAATGAAAGAGACTTTAAAAAACAAGAAGTTGTTAAAGTTTTGTCAACTAAGGAGCTTAAAGATTTATTAGAAGAAAATCCATAAACCCTATGCTCAGGGCTTAGCAAAAGCTTATCCCCGTTCTCCAGTTCAATTTCATAGAGTTCTCCATTGCAAATTCTGCTGGAGTAAGGAATTTTATTCTGACTAATTTGCTATCTTGGGGAAGGAAGTAAAGGGATTTGCCTTTAAAAAGTAAAGAATAAGTTTTGGTTATTGGAATTAAGAAAGGTTTTTATTTATATTCTCCTAATGGTTTATTATGCCACCAGATGTTATG
>QMZV01000043.1 GCA_003663355.1 Candidatus Aenigmatarchaeota archaeon | reverse complement strand
GTTATTTATCTTTTTGGTTCTATTCTTTTAGGATTTATGATTCTTTTAGTTGCATTAATAACAGAAAAAATTATTTATTCAAGTTAATCACAAAAAATTCTCCTAAAAGACTCTGCTCTTATCTTATAAAATTTTATTTATGGAAATTAATATATATTTTGCAGTATATATATCACAAGATAATTTGTTATTATAGTTTAAATATTATATTTTGTATTATATATTATCTTATAGTCTCAAAATAATATATAGTTTATATTATATTTATTTTATTACAACTTACAGAAAATATATATAAACTATACACAATAAAAATTAAAAATTAACCCCTCTTTTTTAGCCCAAAATGATGCCTGTACCATAGGGATAAACGCTCCAATGAAAGGGGAAATTTTGATGATATTCTAACAGGAGCGTATTTTCCTTCTTTATTTATTATTCCTAGCCTTTGCATTTTATTTGCAGCATCATAACTCGTTCCTCTTGGCAATTTATGCTTATCTACAATCTCGCTGATTGTTTTTGGACCATTCTCCAACTCTTTTAAAATTATAAGAGAAACTTCCCTCATCTTTTTTTGAGTTCCTGGAAAAACTACAAAAACAAAATCTTCTAAAGTAAATTCTCCTAGATTTATTTTCTCGCTTTGGTAAGTTGTTATTTCCATAATCTATTATATACCGACAAAATATATAAAAGGGTGTTTTCTGGCACTTAATTCTGTCGGTTTTTCCCGTATGTTTATATATTGGTAGCAGATGGTATTTATAATTCAATAAAAAACCGCAGAAAAAAGAAAAATAGGGTTTTTGTCGGTATTTACTGAATTACTCTTTTTTCTTCTTATCTGCCTTTTCTGATGTTTGAAGTTTTGTTAATTTTCTGACAACTCCCTCTAATTGCAATGCTAAATCCTTTCCCTCTTCTGTCAATTCTATATATTTAACCCTTCTAACTTTCATGAATTTAACCAATCCAATTTTTCTAAAGTCTTCTAATAATCTAACTGTGTGCGAGTATGTGCAGTTTATCTCTTTTGATAGGGTACTCACATATTTTGGTTTTTTTCCAGTTATTCTCAGTGCTAGTAATAATCTCGTAGGCTTTTCTCTCAGGAATAGAGTCATTAACCCAAGCTCTTTATTTTCTTCTTCCATAATTATAATATTTATATATTAAATAATTTATATACCTAATTGAATAGTTTATAGTGATTTTACAACTATTGCACTATTAAATATATTTTGTATAATATATTAATTATAATAATTATTTAATTAACTATAATAAGTAGTATATACTAAATAATATATATTTTGATGTTATCTCACATTTTTAATTGTGAGAGTTTGGTTAGAATATAAATTATAAAAAATAAATATAGCAAAATTGTGTCTATTTAGTTAATTTTGCAAGCTATATGAATTATATTTATAAATAAAAAATTTTGTAATTTTGTTATTTAATTCATTTGTAAAGAAAGATATTGCTCCTAGATCATGTTTTGCAACTCTGTAAATTATACAGTTTTTACAATCTGGACCACCATCTCCCATCTCTTGACAAACATAATTAGGTGGCCAACGATGGTCTATGTTGTAGATCTCCATTACTTTATTTGCTAGTTCTACCCAATCACAATATTTTATCATAATTTATCAAGAAATTTGTTAATTATTTCTTTGATCTACTTTTTCAACTACGAATTTTTTGTCAATTCTTTTTGATATTCAACATATGAATAGATAATTGTGTAGATTGCAACTAAAATTACCGGAACAAGAATGAAAAACAAAGCATAGTTTCGGAAGAAAATTCCAAAAAGAACAACTATTCCGGAAATTTTAAACAATTTTCCTCCGATTTTGTGTGTTTTATCCCAGACGGCATCATTGCTTAAAGTCCAGGGAGTTCGGATTCCGATAAACCAGTTTCTCTTTGCATTTTCTGTTAAAATCCCGCAATAATAAAATAAGATGCCAAAAGCCGGTGCCAATAATTGAATTATATCGAATCTGATGCCCATATTCCAGAAAATAGTCAGAAGATAAAGATAAAATAAAAATATAATTATCAATGTAATAAATCCATCATAGTATTTTCTAAATTTTTCAATATTTGTTTTCAATGGGTCTATTTTTGGAATTGCAATAAAAAGCAAAAATAATCCCGCCGATATTAGCGGTATCAAGAATAATCCCCAGAATTTTGACATATAACCATCTACTTGTCCTTGAACATTCCAATGCGAAGCTATTTTCTCGGGCATTTGAGGATAGAGGTAAATGCCAAAAAGGAAAGAAAACAGAATTATCCCAAGAATAATTATTTCATTTTTTCTGATACTCATAATCTAGTTTCTCGGATATTTAAAAACAAATCTAAAACCCAAACAAACTTGTCTGCTTTCCTTTCTTGTTCCCTAATTTATCAATGAATTTTTGCACTCTTTCTTCAGAAAAATTGTGTTCATCGCAAAGCAGTTTTTTTATTTTTTCAGGTTCTAATTTTCCAAATTCAATTTTGTAATCTTCAAAAACTGGAGGATTTAAAAAGAAATTGTAGAGAGTTTCCATGCTTATTTCAAAATCCCAATTAACTTTTTTCTCTATTTCTTTTAGCGAAGTTGTTTTCTTAACCAATTCTAAAGCTTTTTTTGGTCCTATCCCCTTTATTCCGGGATTATAATCTGTTCCAACCAATAATCCAATCAAAATCAACTGTTCTCTGCTCAACCCTGTTTTTTTTAATTCTATTAATTCCAAAGATTCTGCCCTGCTTATTGATAAATTTCTCAGAGTCCTTGGAGAGCCAAAAAGCAAGGAATCAAAATCCTGACTTGCAGTTGCAAATGCTTTTCCATCCAGACAAATTTTTGCACATTGGGCTTCCCCTTCACATTTTGCCTGAACAACCGGAAATCCAAGATAACTCAGCAAAAGTTTGCTTTCTTCAATTATATCTTCCGAAATAGAAGAACTCATTCTGGCATATTTTTTCGCTTCTTCGGTTTTTCCTTCTTTTAAAGCAATTTCCCATTTTTCCTTTGCTTCTTCCCTTATTTCTTTTCTTCTTTCAATCTCCTGTTTTTTAAAATCTGGAGGTTCTCCATCAAAAACGAAAATTAAATTAATCCCCTTAGAAACCAGATTAATTGTTCTGTAAAAAAGTCCGGACAAATGCGAGGTTACTCTGCCTTTTTCATCCATCAAGGGAGTTCCGTCTTGTTGCCTTATACTTGAAAGAAACTGATAGATTATATTATAACTATCTATAGCAAAAGTTTTTCCAATTAAAAAATCAAAATTCACCTTTTCGGGCTCTATTATTGAAGACAAATTGACACCCATAAAATAAAATAAAATTAATTATGGTAAATTTATCTGAAAGACTAAAATCTTTAGTTGGGAAGATATCTTCTATTGTAAGTTTCTCTGACAAAGAAATTGAAGAGATTGTACTTGATCTGCAGAGGACATTATTACAAGCTGATGTTGATGTAGATTTGGTTTTTGAGTTATCTGAAAAAATTAGGAAAAAAGCGAAAAAAGAACCAGAAGCAGGAATTTCAAAAAGAGAATATATTATAAAATTGATTTATGATGAACTTGTAGAAATTCTTGGAGGAGTTGAAGAGAAAATAAAACTAAACCCTCACAGAATTTTGCTTCTTGGTTTGTTTGGATGCGGAAAAACAAGTCTTGCCGGAAAGCTTGCATATTTCTATAAAACTAAGGGGTTAGATGTTGTTTTGGTTGGTTGCGATTTTTCAAGACCGGCTGCTTTTGAACAATTATGTCAGATTGCAAAGCAAGTAAATGTTCCTGTAATCAATGGGAAAAATTTAAGAGAGGCGGAGAAAGAACTTGAAAAACATAAAAACAAAATTGTAATAATAGATTCTGCTGGACGTGATGCTCTTGACAAAAAACTCATAGAAGAGATAAAAAAGATAGATGAAATTTTCAAACCAGAAGAAAAATATCTTGTTATACCTGCTGAACTTGGACAAGATGCAAAAAAACAAACTTCAGAATTTAAGAAAAATATTGATATAACTGGTGTTGTTGTTACAAGAATGGATGCAACAGCAAAAGGTGGTGCAGCTTTAACAGCATGCAAAACAAGTGAAGCAAAAGTTAAATTTATCACAGTAGGAGAAAAAATTCAAGATATAGAAAGATATGTTCCTGAAAGGTTTGTTTCAAGATTGCTCGGATTCGGTGATTTACAAAGTCTACTTGAAAAATTCAAAATTCAGGAAGAAGAAGCGAAAAAAATTGCGGAAGGTGAAATTGATCTAAACATATTTTATAAGCAACTTGTCGAAATACAAAAACAGGGTTCAATCTCAAAAATTCTTGATTTAATTCCGGGCTTTGGGCACTTAAAACTACCAGCTGAAGCTTTAAATGTTGGAGAAGAAAAAATGAAAAAATGGAAATATATCATAGATTCTATGACAAAAGAAGAAAGAGAAAAACCAGAAATAATTAAAAGTTCAAGGGTTGAGAGAATTGCAAAGGGAAGCGGGACAAAAGTTCAAGAAGTAAATGAGTTGCTTTCAAACTTTAAAAAAATGAAAAAAATGACGAAAAAATTAAAACAGATAAAAAAATTCAGAGGGATTGGTGATTTGGCAAAGATGTTTGGAAGATAAATTATGTTTTCTATTTATTTTTTAATTTCTCTATTTCTGAAAATCTTTGTATAATCATAATTATAGTAACAGTAATTATATATAAATCAACTTTCTAAAACTAAAAAATTCCGAAATAAGGCAAAACAAATAAAATAATCTGAGTTACAAAAAATCCTAAGACTGCGATTTTTAGTTTATCTAGAATGTCTGCGTCAGAGATTATCATTACTAAAATAATCCAACAGATTAAACTGAGTATCATATTCCCAAATGGAATTGAATAGAAAAAAGAGAGATAAGGACTTAAAAAAGTAGAAAAGATAAATGGCAAAATAGTAGCAAAGAAAGCAATTATAATTGAACGTATTGGAGATATATCCCAATTATCAAATATCCCGCTTGAAATCATTAATACAACTGCTGCAACTATAAATGGAATAAGCCAAGAAATTAGTAGAGATAGTATAGATTCAAATACCATAATATTAATTATATTAATATAAAATATTAATTAAATAATAATAGATTTACGATTTTTCATCTAATTTCTTTAATTGAACACTTCCACATTTCGGACAAACTTTTTGTGCTGGTTCTAAGATAATTGGTTTACCAATAAAACCACATTTCAGACATTGATATTTCTTTGCCATAATTTATTCTAACAACTTTTTAACAATCTTCTCAGCATTATATTTCTCCAAATCTTTGTATTCCTGTCCTGTTCCAAGAAATAGAATTGGTTTGTCTGTTTTTTCTTTTACTGAAAGAAGTGCCCCTCCCTTCTCATTTACATCAAGTTTTGTCAAAATCAATCCATCAAAACCAACTTTTCCAAACTTCTCTATTTGCTCCAAAATATCATTTCCTGTTAAAGAATCCAAAACAAGAATTTTCAAATCTGGTTTGTTAACTCTAACAATTTTATTTAATTCTTCAATCAGGTTTTTATCAGAGTGCAGCCTTCCAGCAGTGTCTGCTAAAACAACCCCTTTTATTGTCTCTGCATGTTTTTTTGCATCAAAAACAACTGCAGCAGGGTCCCCACCATATTTATGTTTCACAACATTTATTTTTAATTTTTTTGCATGAATTGAAATCTGTTCGATTGCTGCTGCTCTAAAGGTGTCTGCTGCAGCAAAGACAACAGGAATTTTTTGTTTAAGCAATAAATAACCAATTTTTGCAATTGTTGTTGTTTTTCCTGAACCATTAAATCCAAAAAACAAAATTGTGCATACTCTC
>QMZV01000042.1 GCA_003663355.1 Candidatus Aenigmatarchaeota archaeon | reverse complement strand
TAACTTTCACTTTTGACACAACCCCTCCAACAATAAATATTACTCCTACAAATTTCACTAATGTTTCGTCTGCTCAGATAACATTTGTGATACCTATTAATGATTATTTAGTTGGTGTAAATGAGTCGACTGTTAAATTGTATATCAACTCATCTGATAATACTAACACATCAATTACATACACAATGACGTATAATACAGATACTAGAAACGCGACGTATACCTTACCTTTAGATATAACAAATCCATTTCTTAGTCCTGGTCCGCACTGGATAAAGGTATGTGCAAATGATACTGTTGGAAATGAGAATTGTACATGGTCTCCTAGCCCATATGTAATCAAAATTGTGAATGCAAGTCAGTTAGAAACCCTTGTTGAGAACAATCTCTCCCTTGATGCTTTCAACATAACATATGAAAATGGAACTGATATTGGTCTTGGTACAAATATACCAGCCATGAACCCTGTTGAATATAATTATACTATTCACTTTTCGAAGAACGAGTTTGAAGCATTTATATATGGGATGCAAATAAATGAAACACTTGCAGCTAAAATGACAAATAATAACTTTACACTTAATTTACCAAGTATGGAAGCTACAATTCAAAATCTCACATTGGGTATAACGGATATTGCAAGTGTTTGGATTGATGTAAGTAGTTATTTACCAACAGAATCATTTTATAAATATGGCGAAATTGTTTTGAATGATACTTATGATGCAGTATTTTATTGTAGCACACCAACGAATTGTACACAAATAAGCGTATGCAATGCGACAGAAGTTAATTTATCAAACTATGCTACCGTTATACCAAACGAAAGCAGTTGTTATATCAATAATGTAAGTGGCGATAACAAAACCCACATCTATGTTGATCATTTCTCTGGTGGTGCAGGAGCAAAAGATACTACAGCACCAACAATAAGCTTTAGTTGCACTCCAACTTCGGTTTATGTTGGGGAAACTATAACATGCTCATGTTCAGCAACAGATAATTTAGACCCAAATCCGCAAGTGAGTTATACTGCACATCCTTCAACAAGTTCAGTAGGGACATTTACAACAACTTGTACAGCAATAGATAGTGCGGGGAATAAAAACAGCAAGTCAATCTCATATACAGTAAGATCTAAGCCAAGTGGAGGAGGAGGTGGAGGAACTTACACACCATTACCAAAACAAATTAATAGTTGGACAAAAATAACTCCTGGAGTTGCAACAATAATGAAAATAACAAAGAAAGAGATTGGACTAAAGCAAATACAGATTGAAGTCAAAAACCCAGCAAACAATGTTAGAATTACAGTTACAAAGTTGGAAGGAAAGCCTGCATCTGTTAAACAAGAAATTTCAGGAAAGGTTTATAAATACCTTGAGATTAATGCAGAGAATTTAAATGAAACAAATTTGGAAGAAGCGAAAATTCAATTTGAGGTAAACAAAACTTGGGTCTTAGAGAATAATCTTGACAAGAACAGAATCTATCTTTACAGATTTGTAAATAATGAATGGCAAAAATTAACAACAAGATTATTAAATGAAACAGACAATTATATAAACTATGAAGCAGAGACCCCTGGATTCAGTTACTTTGCTATTGGAGGGGAAGAAAAAGTTTGCGAAGAAGGTAAAAAGAGATGTTCTAATAATAATTTAGAGCAGTGCATAAATAATTCTTGGAAATTAATAGAAACCTGCAACTATGGTTGTAATGAAACAACTTTAACTTGTAATCCAAAACCAACAGAGAAAATCTGCGAGGAAGGAACAAAAAGATGTGTGGATAACAATTTGCAAGAGTGCGAGAACGGAGAATGGAAAACAATAGAAACTTGCGAGTATGGTTGCAATTCAACTTCTTTAACTTGCAATCAAGCTCCTGTTACTGCAGAGAAACCAGAGGAAATTAAAAAGAAAGATTACACCTGGATTTATGTTGCCATAACAGCAATAATTATTTTAGCAGGATTAGGGTATTATTTTTTAGTTTATAAGAAGAAATAATTTTATTTTTTCTCTGCCCATTTTCCTTTTTTTCTTCCCATTTTAAAATATTTTCTGCACTTTGAAGAGCAAAAATAGAAAATCTGGCCTTTATTGTTTACAAACATCACTCCAGAACCTTTTTTTAGATTCTTCCCACAATAAGAGCATTTTGGCATAATTAAACACTTAAAGTTTCCATTTCTGTTTCCTTTAAATAAATAATATCACCAACCTTAATTTTCCCAATTACAGCCCTTTCAAGAATTTTATTTTTCTTATCCCCTTCCAATAATTTACACTTAACAATACTTATTCCTTTTGGCCCCTCTCTTCTAATCACTCTAATAACTTCTGCTGCTTCCGCCATATATTGATAAACCTAAATAATTTAATATTCTAAAATGAGTTTCTTATTTATGGAGGAGATAGAGGAACTAAAAAAGAAAATTGCAGGAGAAATTGTTCTTTCAAAAACCCCATGGGAGACAATTAAAAAATGGAGACAATTGTTCAAGATTTCTCAGACCGAGTTATCAAAAGAACTAAATATGAGTGCAAGCGTAATCTCTGATTATGAATCAGGAAGAAGAAAATCTCCTGGGACAAAAATAATTTTAAAATTTGTTAATGCAATTATAAATACAGATTTAAAAAGAGGAGGAAAAATTGTTAATGAATTTTCAACCATTTACAAAACTCCTGATTTTAAATCCTCTATTTTTATAAGTAAAGATTTTGAAAAACCTGTAAGAATTAAAGATTTCTTGTCGCAGATTCATGGAGAACCCTGCTATGAGTTTGAAGATGGGGATATTTATGGATATTCCTTGATAAATAGTAAAGAAGCAATAATAAATTTTTCACCTATTGAGTTATCAAGAATAGCTCCTTTAATAAATAAGCATTGCTTGATCTTTACAAATTTAGAAAGGGGAAGGTCCCCTTTAGTGGCTATAAGATTAACAAACTTAAGGCCAGGATTGGTTGTTCTGCATGGAATAAAAAAGGCAGATGAAATTGCTTTGAGAATTGCAAAACTTGAGAGACTGCCCCTTGCAATTTCTTATGTTTCTACAACAGAGGGTTTGATTAAGAAGTTGAGAGATTCTAATTTTTGAAAGATCAATAACAAACCTTTATAACTTTAAATTTGTTTGTTCCAGAAACAACAAGATAATATATCTCGTTTCCATTGCATTCAGGTGAAACTGAAAGATTGAAATCTACATCCAAACTATTTTCTATTTCATCTAATTTATTTTCTTTTTCAAGCAACTCCAAAGCATTGTATATTTTTTCATTCTTGTTGTTAAATTCCATTGGATTTAGAGTAATTGTAAGAACAGGAAACATCAGAATAATAACAGCAATTAGAACTTCTAATGAGAATAAATATCCTTGCATAATAGGAAAAACAATTAAATATTTATGAAGATAGGGATTGTTGGGAAACCGAATTCTGGAAAATCAACCTTTTTTAGGGCTGCAACTTTAATCAATGCAAAAATAGGAAATTTTCCATTTACAACAATTAATCCAAATATTGGATTTGGTTTTGTTAGAGTAGAGTGCCCGGAGAAATTTTTCAAAGTAAAATGCAACCCAAGAGTTGGTTTTTGCATAGAAGGAAACAGATTTGTTCCAGTTGAATTAATTGATGTTGCAGGACTTGTTCCTGGTGCTCACAAAGGAAGAGGGATGGGAAATAAATTCTTAGATGATTTAAGGCAGGCAGATTGCTTAATTCATGTTGTTGATGCTTCTGGAACAACTGATAGTAATGGAAGAGAGTGTTTTGATCACAATCCATTAGAGGATGTAAAATTTTTAGAGGATGAAATAAATTATTGGTTTTTATCAATTCTTGAAAGAAATTGGAAAAAAATAAATGATGTAAAAGATATAGCAAAGCAGTTATCCGGTTTGAAGGTTTCAACTTCATTAGTTTCAGAGACAATAAAAAAATTAAATTTTACAGAAAGAATTAAAACATGGTCATATGAAAACAAATTTGATTTTGTAAAGAAATTAAGGGAAAAAATTAATCCAATAATAATTGCTGCAAACAAAGTTGATAAAGTAGAGTCAGAGAAATGGATTAAAGATTTAATTAAAATAGGGGCAATTCCGTGTTCGGCTGAAGCAGAACTTGCCTTAAAGGAAGCTGAAAAAAACAAACTAATTAAATATATTCCTGGAGATAATGATTTTAAAATAATTGGCAAAGTTACGGATAAGCAGAGAGAGGCTCTGGAAAAAATTAAAAAAATTCTGAAAAAATTTGGTTCTACAGGGGTGCAAGAAGTGATAAATAAAGCTGTTTTTGATCTTCTAAAATATATTGTTGTTTTCCCAGGAGGAGTTAAGAAACTTGCCGATAAAGAGGGAAGAGTTTTGCCAGATGCTTTTTTGATGCCTCCTGATTCAACAGCATTGGATTTTGCCTACAAAATTCACGAGGACTTTGGAAAAAAGTTCATTTCTGCAGTAGATGTGAAAACAAAACAGAGGATTGGGAAAGATTATAAATTGAAAAATCTTGATGTTATAGAAATCATTGCAGGAAGATAATAAATAAGATATAAAAGAATTTTATGGTGGAGAAAAATAAGATTGGATTGTATTGCTCTGCAGTCCTGTTTATTATTTTAATAATTGTCACTTCTTATTCTTTGTATTCTATTTACAGCACTTCAGAGCAGATGGCTAAACATTATGGAACGGGAATATCAAAATACTGGGCGGATTCAATGAACTGGCTCAAAAATAATACTCCGGAATGCACGGTTGTTGCAACTTATTGGGACCCTGGGTATTGGATTGCTGCCCTTTCAGAAAGAAAAACAATTTATGATGGAGGGAGTCAAAATTCAATAAGGCATACTCCAGTTAATGATTTAAACGGTCTGGATTGTATTGCAGATAGAGGAGGTTATATAAAGGAAGAAAACGGGGTGGAATATTGCATAACAAGTAGAATGCAGGACATGGCTGGAGTATTATATACTTCAAATGAAACAAAAGCAGCAAAAATTTTAGAAACTTATCTTGGAAATTGTTCAGAATTGTATGAATTGGTTTCAAGCGATTTGATTGGAAAATCTCACTGGTGGAGTTATTTTTCAAACTGGGACCCTGAAAAAGGAAAGGGCAAAGCTTATGATTACATTACAGTAAGATTGCAGGGTGAGAAGAAACTTTTATTAGAGAACGGAACAGCATTACTTTATGGGCCTTTTATTTTGAAAATATTTTATAAAAACAACACTCAAAAAATTGAACCTCTTCTTTTCCAGGAAGGAAAATATTATAAAATTAAAAACTTAGTGATTAATCAAAACAATACCTACTTGAGATTAAATTATTCAGATGCTCCGGTTCCTGGAACTCTGTGGGTTGATCCAAGTTTTCAAGTTGTAATTTACATGCCACCTCAAATAGAAAATTCAATGTTTACAAGAATGTTTTTCTACAATGGAGAAGGCCTGAAATATTTTGAACCCGCTTATCTAACTCCAGAAGTAAAATTGTTCAAATTCAAAGTTGAGAAATTTAGAGAGGATTTAGCATCTGGAAAACTTTGAGAGTTTTCATAGTGGATTTATAAAGGGGTTAAACTTTTATTATAAGCTTTCTCACGAAATTTTATCCACATTCAACCTCATTTAGTTTCATCACAATAATGATACTAACTTAATTTATTTAAATATTTTATCAGTTTTCTGATGGAAATTCATCACTTAAATGAACAAAGAATTGATTTTGCAAAATTAACCATATTTCTTAATTTGTTAGATTTGAGTAAAATTAATACCTAAAAAAGAGTAATCTATTTATATAAAAAACCAATTTATACCTAATTATGAGTAAAAAGTTTCATGAATTAATGGAGATTGGATGTATTGTAAAACTTAAAGAATCAGAAAAAGATAGAGAAGGCAAAATATTTTTTAGATTGTTAAGCCTTTTGTATTTATTTTAGAAAAACTGATAAGATGATATCAATAAACTTAGTAACAAAATCAAACATAAAAATTCTTTATTTATTTTCAGAGGTCCCAGGAAAATCTTTGAGCAGGAAAGAAATTTTAAAATTAACAAAACTTGCCAATAATCCTCTTGACAATTCTTTAAAATATCTTGTTAACTCAAAAATTCTTGTTAAAGAAAGAAAAAAATATAAATTGAATTTTGAAAATGAATTTGTTGAAGTAATTAAT
>QMZV01000041.1 GCA_003663355.1 Candidatus Aenigmatarchaeota archaeon | reverse complement strand
GATGCAAAAAAACTAAACTGGAAATGCGGAAATTGCGGAGGAACAATAAACAAGGGGGTAAAAGACAGGATTTTAGAACTCTCAGACTGCGATGGAAATCCGGAAAGACCAAAATATATTCATATTTATCCATTAATAGAGATAATTGCAATTGCCCACAACATAAAAACTCTTTATTCTGAATCAGTCTCTGAAATCTGGGAAAAGTTTATCAAAAAATTTGGTAATGAAATTAGAGTTTTGATTGATGTTGAAATAGAAAAATTAAAAAAAATTGATAAAAAAGTCGCAGAATATATTGATGCCTTCAGACAGGATAAAATTAAACAGATTCCGGGAGGAGGTGGAGTTTATGGCAAACTTCTGCCTTTGGGAAAAAAACCGAAGATTGAGTTCTTCAAATACAGGCAGAAAAGTTTGAGTGAGTTTTAATAAATACTTATCTTTTTTTTTAGTGGGATAGAATTTTTTATTTATTTATGACTCTCTGCCATATTTGCAAAGGAATAAGAAAACTCTGCGGGAGGGAGCGTTGCCCAATTCTTACGAGAATTTATTATCAGAAACTTGCAACCCCGAAAATAAAGGAAAGTTTGTTTGGACCTTCCCCGAAATCAGTTTTTGTAGGGCATGAAAATTATCCAGATGTTTTTGTTGGCCCTATGGTTTCTCTAAATGAATCCAATCTGGAAAGGGTTGACACTCCTGAAAAAATGTTCGGCTTAAGTCAGGAAAAAATACTTGAAGATAGATATTCTCTTGTTAGAGGAAAACTACAAAAAAATGTTTTTACGAGAGACAGATATATCAGAGAATTGCAAGCTGTAACTCTCTCCGCAAAACCTGTTGATTTGGAAATCAACTTCAGAAAGAAACCTTCATTTTCATTGTCTTTCTCTCCGATTTTGCAGCCGATGGGTGCAAGTGGGGAAGTAAATAAAATAAAAGTTGTTGACAATCCGAAGATAAGAAGTCCCGTTTATAAACTGATAGATGATGATATAAAGGCGGATGAAGCTGTGGTAGAATTTTATAAATTAAATTTTAATGTCTCGCAGATTTCAAAAATTCTGAGTTCCGGGGTTTTGGGAATAAAAAAGAAACTCGTCCCAACAAAATGGAGCATTACTGCAATAGATGCTCTGCTATCTAAATATTTTATTACTAAAATAAAAAATTTCTCCTCTATTGATGAATATCTGTTATTTGAGAATTCCTATTTAGGTAATCATTTTTATATTCTACTACTCCCGGGGAACTGGGAATTTGAGCAGTTTGAGACCTGGTTTCCAGGAACACTTTGGAATTTAAACAGCAATTCCCCTCAAATCACCGTTGAATTTGAATTTTATTTTGGAAGGAAAGATTATGCAAGTTTGCAGAGCGGAGGCTATTATGCTTCAAGATTTGCAGTTTCTGAAGGTCTGTACAAAATGAAAAAACAGGCAAGAGCAATAGTGATAAGAGAAGTTGGAAAGGAGTATGATATTCCTGTCGGAGTCTGGGAAGTCAGAGAAAATGTCAGAGCGGCCCTAAGAAAAAAACCAGAGAAATTTAGTTCTCTCAAACAACTCCTGCAGAATCTAAAAACAAAAATCAAACCGGAGGAATATGTGAAGAAGAGCAATTTACTCAGACAAAAAAGAATTATGGATTTTTAACCTAAGTTGCTACTTAAAATTTTTTTGGGTAGTAAACAGAAATAAAAAGCTGAGTCGAAGTTAAGATGTAATAAAAATTTGATTTAAAAGAAGTTTGGAAAGGATCAAATCCAATAAAAGTATATGATGAAATTTAATTCTCAACTCTCTAAATTAGATTGACTTGTAAAATTATTACAGTGTTATAATTTTTAACCTAAATATTTAAATATTAAATATAATATTAATATAGTTATGGTAGTACAACAAGAGTTAGCTAATCCAAATTTGTTGGCGCAGAGAAATGCACTTTTAGTTACTGAGAGGGCCTATGATTTAGCAATGACTGATTTGCTACATAAATGTAAATTAGCAAAAGATAGTGGAAATAAAGAAATAAGAGATTCAGTTTTAGGAATAATAAATGGTTGGAAAAGATTTTTTCAGGCAGAGAAGAAGTTGATCAACAAAATGAAGAAAGATGAACAGAAAGAATCTGTATTGTCTTTCATAGAAGATCAAATAAAATTCCTTGATGTGCTTGTCAAGGAAATGAAGAGGTGAGAAAATGAGAGGATTTTTTGATAGAGTTAAAAGCACATACAATAGTGTTAGAAAAAAAATAAGTGAAAAATATAGTAGTGCTGTAAAGAAAGGTGGAAACTATGCAAGCAATCTTTCAGAAAAATTAGGAAAAGCAAAGGAAGAGTTACAGTATATTGGTAAGAAGCATGGTGAACATGTTGTAAGTGCAGGCGCAGGAGCAGGAACTGCTTTGGGTGTAGTTTATAGAAAAGAAATAGCAGAAGGTTTAGGAGGTATTTATGAAGCAGTAGCAACTGGTGGAGAAAAAGTATCAACTTTAGGACAGGTTGTAAAAGATATTTCTTATGCTGCAAGCATACCAACTGGTGTTCCTCAGTTTTTCGCTGGAGTTGCTGTAGGTGCCGCTGGTGCAGAATTATATGAAAGAGGAGTTGGTAAAGAAATAAAAAAAGCAATGAAAACTAGAAAAAGTGTAATTGCTAAAGAATGTGGAAAAGAAGCAGCAAAAGTATTAGATGAAATATACGAACAAATTAGAGAAATAGAGAGACAAGAAAAGGAGTTTAACAAAGCATATAATAGAGCTTCTGTTAAAGGGTTGAAAGGAGCATCGGAAATGAAAAGAATTGTAGACGAATATGAGCAATTTAGAAAAGAAAATGCAGAGAAATATGAAAACTTGGTTAATGTAGTTAAAGATTTTAATAAGCAGTATAGTGATGTAGCAAGAGGTAAATCTTTTGATATACCCACTATTAGCAGAAATCCAGATGGTAGTTATTCTATATCTACAATACCACTTGATCAACTTGTACAGGAGAAGATAGCAAATTTGAGTACAGAATATAGCAAAAATTTAAGGAAACAGGCAGAGATTTTGGATAAAATAGCTCACCCTGAAACTATAGAAAAAATACACCATCTGACTCGAAAAGTTCATTATAGTGAGCTACCAAAACTTGAGACAGAAGCATCTAGATTGAAAGAAGAATTAGAGATAGCCTTTGCTCAGCAAGAAGCTATCCAAAAAAGAAAGTTTAAACAGATGAAAAAGAAAAAATAATTTTCTTTTCTTTTAATTTCTTATAAATTTATGAATAAGCAAATTTTATCTTTTTTAGAAAATAATAACAAATTATAACAGTGTAATAAATTAACCATCTTATTTCTGTTTATTCAGTTTAAATAGTCAGACTATATGGAAAAATTACAACAAAAAATAAAAAATTAAATAATCTCTTTTTCAGAGACAATAACAAAGTCTCCAACTGATTTTACTGTTGAAAAAGGAATGAGAAAATTTCCTTTCTCATCTGTTTCCAAATTCACTTGTTCAGCCGATTTTGTAGGAGCCTCAATTACCAAGTTTAAGAGTTCACCGCTTTCAACAATGAAATTCAGATTTCCGACAAGTCCAAACTTTCTCCCAGTTTCTTCTGATACAATTGTCTTACCAATAATATCTCTACACATCATGTCCATAATAAAATAAATAAAAATATATAAAGTTTTTGTGCTTTATAATTTTATCTTTTGTTTGAGTTGATAAAAATTAAAATTTTCTGTATGCGTTTTGAATTTAAAAAATTTAGGTAATTATGTACCGATTTAAAAAATGTATTTTTATAGCTCCTTGTCTCTTATTTCCGCATATAGCTGCAGTTGGATATTGTAAAAGAGAAGATTATGATATTGCTGTTGAGCTGCTCAAATATTTTTATAAAAACGAAATAAATATTATTCCATATCCTTGCCCTGAAAAAATTTTATGCGAAAAGAAAATTAAAAGTTTTGCAAGAATTTCTGGTGGAAAAAACACATATTTAGATTTTGGGATTAAAGAGATTGCTAAAGAAATTACAAATCAAATAATAGATGAATATAAGGTTACGAAAAATATGGGTTTTGAAGTTTTGGGGATAATCGGAATAAAAAATTCTCCTACTTGTGGAATAGGAACAACAAAAAATAGAGGAACTTCGGTAGAGGATATAAAAAAATTCGCTAAAAACTGGAGAGAAATACCAAAAGAAAAAATAGAATTTTTCAAAAATTATAAAGTTGAAGAAATTAAAGAAGATGGAATTTTATTTGAATTATTGAAAGAGAAAATCTCAATTCCTTTTTATGCTTATGACAAAGGAAAAAGTTTAGAGAAAAATATTAGAGAAATAGAGAAGATTATAAATTATCAATAATGTAATTTGCAATTTTATGGTTGATGATCAATTATTACACTGTTATAATTTTAATTCTCAACTCTCTAAATTAGATTGACTTGTAAAATTATTACACTGTTATAATTTTTCAACCTAAATATTATTATTTTAGTGAATTGAAAAACCAGAATTTCCTCTTTTGATTTATTTTATTATTTTCTTTTTTTATGAACAAACAAATTCTTTCTTTCTTAGAAAATAAATCCAAGCAACTTGTTAAAAAATATCCTTTAATTAAGGCAATTTTTGTTTATGGTTCCTCTGTGAGAAAGAAAAAAATAACCAATGATGTTGATTGTGCTGTAATTGTTGATGATACTTCTGAAGAGTTTAAAGATATTATTCTTGATTATTTAGAGAAAGATATGAATACTATTTCGGATGAAGCAGATAAGAAATTGAAAATAGATTTGCACTTCCAGTCCCCAAAAACTTTATCTGTTTGGTGGGATTCTTTAAGAAGCGGAGAACCTTGGGTAACAACTGCTGTAAAAGATGCTTACATTTTATATGACCCTTCTGATTATATAACTCCTTTAAAATCTTTGATCAATCAGGGAAGAATTACAGGGACAAAAGAGAAAGCTCAATCTTTGATTGAAAGGGCTCCTTACAGATATAAAGAGGCGCAGAGAATAATGCTTGATGAAGTAATAGAAGAACTCTTTTCTGCAATGACTGAAACAGCACAGGCAGTTTTAATGTTTTTTGGAATTGCCCCTCCGGCAGCAAAGGATATTCCAAAAGAATTAAGAAAAAATTTTGTTAGCAGAGGTTTGTTAAAAGAAAAGGTTGCAGATTGCTTTGAGGATTTCTATGAAACTACAAACAAGATTGCTCATAGAGAAATCACAAAATTATCTGGGAAAGAGATAAAAAAACTTCTCAATAGAGCGGTTCTTTTTATTGACAAAATGGATGATTTGTTTTCATTGCTTGAAGTTGCAAAAAAGAAGGACATTATTGAAAAATCTTATGAAAAAGCCATAAAAGTCTGCAAAAAAGTTTTGAAATTGAGAGAGCCAAAATTAGACTCGGAAACCCTAAAAAAGTTCAAAAAAGAATTTATTGATTCTGGTTTTATCTCGCAAGATTATCTGAATTTGCTGAAAAAATTGAGCAAAATGAAGAACTTGGCAGAAAAGGGAAAATTGGAAGAAATCCCAGAAAGAGATATTTATTCCTCTCTTATTTACACAAAAAGTTTGGAAGAAATTTTAGAGAAGAGGAGGAAATAGGTATTTAAATACCATTTATATTATGGAAAAGCAAATAGAAAGATTTCTTCATAAAGAATTGAAAGGAATAAACCCAAAAATTTTTGCAGACAAAAGAATAGTTGAAGAATCTGTTTTTCATCTTTTAAGAGTCAGGGAAGAATTAGACGAGTTTATAGATACTTTGGAAATGTTGTCTGATGAAAATTTCAGGAAAAATTTAGAGAAAGGATTAAAACAATATAAAAAAGGTGAAACCATTTCAACCACTTTAGATAATTTAAGAAAGCAATTAAAAGATGAGTAATTATCAATTAGAATACACAAAACTATTTATAAAGAAGTTAAAAAAGTTTGAATCTAGAATTAAAGATAGAATTTTGCAGGCTATTGAAAATATTTTAGATAATCCTTACAACGGTTCTCAACTAATTTTCTCTAAAGAAAAACTGTGGAAATGGAGAGTAGGCAACTATAGAATTATTTATAAAATAGAGGAAAGTAAACCTAAAATTGTGTTGATTATTGTAGATCATAGAAAGCGGGTTTATAATAGATTTAGAAATTACAGAAAATCTCTGTGATAGACATTTATTCTCTTATTTACACAAAAAGTTT
>QMZV01000040.1 GCA_003663355.1 Candidatus Aenigmatarchaeota archaeon | reverse complement strand
GTCGCAAGTAATATTCAAATCTTCCCAACCTGTGTTATCCAAATTCCTCACATAAACTTTTGTACCTTCTGTTTTTGGACCTGCAAGATAATTGATTGTTCTATTCATCACTTTTACTCTGTCTTCAGAAGTATTAATTCCTTCAAAGCCGAAAGCAAAGTAAACAACTTTGTAACCATTTGGACCACCAGAATCGTGTTTTATTGCTCCTGGTAGTGGAAATGATGAACGTGAATACACATAAGTCCCATCATCACATTTAACACAATACCAGGAACCAGTCTTAGCCCAGCACCATCCACTGGAACTTGTCGTTGAGTAATAAAAAGAATTATTTATAAAAATATTAGTACCATTCGTATAAAAAATCAGCGAAGGATATTTTTGATTTCCAGCTCCGCCATCTATATTTATTAATAAACTATCTCCTATTGGTTCGCCTGGAGTCCCTTCAAGAGAATAATCATCTATATTATCTTTGCAAAAATAAGCATGCAAATAGTCTTTGTAGAAATCAGTAGCACCAATATCATAACCGATATCCTGACCTGTTATGAATAATTTTCCTCCATTATTGAGAAAAGTTTCAAGATTTGTCTGGTCATTAGGGGTCAAAGTATAAAAAGGATCACCATAATCATTTCCAGTAAACCAGATAACTATATCATAGTTTTTCATATCCTTTCCACAGGAGCCTGTTGAGTTATAACCAGGTCCATCATCATCTTTATTTTTAACCTCACAAATATCGTAATCCAAACCAAGAGTTTCTAAAGTTTTGGTGTAATAAGGGGCAAGAACAGAATTATTATAATCAGAATGGGCATCTTCAACCAACAAAATTTTCTCTTGAGGACTTGCAAAAACGCAACCGATAAATAAAAATAAAAAAAGCCAAAGAAATCTTCTTTGCATAATAAATTCTATAATTACTTTGATTAAATATGAACTATCCAAACCTAAAGGATATGAATTTCAATGGTCTCTTCAACTATCTCATCACTTGTTCTAACTTTGCAACAGTTAATTAGAGAACTAATACTTATTGATTCTCCTTTCTTTAACCAATAGAATTAAAAAATTTTATTTTATTTAATTTTAATGAATAATCAAAAACTCTTAAGAAGCTATGGAAGAGAACTTGTTGAAGAAGAGATTAAACAACCTTCAGATCAAGACCAAGATATTTCGAAAATAGAACAAAAACTAATAGAAAAAATATATAAAAATCCTCTTTGTGAATTGATGTACACAGAAAAAGAAAAGGATGAATTAGCAAGAGGGATAGAAGAAGAAGTAGTAAAATATTGTAAAAATAAATTATAACAGTGTAATAATTTACAAATCAAACAGATTTAGAGAAAATGAATTATTATACTTTTAAATAAATCTTTTTAAATAAATAGATATTATGGTAGAAACAAAAAGAGTTAGCACAGGAATTCCTGGTTTGGATAAATTAATTGAAGGTGGCTTATTAGAAAATTCAGTGACTTTGGTCAGTGGCACTACAGGAGCAGGAAAAACAATTCTTTCAATGCAATTCTTGAAAAAGGGTGCAGAAAACAAAGAGAAAGTTTTGTACATTTCGACAGAAGAGAATGTGAACAGCATAAAAGGAGGTTTTAAAATTTTTGGGTGGGATTTGGATAAACTAAAAATAGATATTGTTGTTCTCGGTCCTGATGAACTGGAAGAGGAATGGGAACCCTTGTTATCAAACAGAATAGACAAAGAAAAAATAAAAAGGGTTGTAATAGATTCTATTAGTTTAGCATCTCTCTACTACAGAGATGATTATTCAACAAGAAAATATCTCTACAGATTAATTTCTGCTCTAAAAAAAAGAAATATTACTTGCCTTTTGACTTCAGAGATTTTAGAAAACAGCAAAGGTCTTAGTAAATCCGGAGTAGAAGAATTTGTCTGTGACGGTGTTATTTTATTGCAATTCCTTGGAATGGGTGGAAAGTATGAAAGGGGTTTAACAATAAGAAAAATGAGATGGACAAATCACACCCAGGAAATACATCCTTATACTATTGTAAAAGGAAAAGGAATTGTCTTGGGAAAATAATTTTATTTTTTAACTTTTCTATTTCTCTTCTTATCTCTATCTCTTCTTCTTCATATTTTTGCAGTAATTTATTAAATGTTTCTTTACTAATCTCTCTGTTATAATATCTTCTTTTTATCTCATTTCTTGACCATTCTATTGATTTTAGTTTTATATCCAATTCTTTTTTAATTTCTTCTGGACTCATTTTGTTTTTTGAAATACTAAAAATATAAACCATTGCTATCAATATCTGCACAGAAAATGCAGTTATAATTGTTATAACTATAGAGTATAATACTATTGCATTTCCTGGTATTGAAGTATAAGACAATAAGAAAGGGCAAATACTTAAAATGAATATTATAAAAAGAATTGCAAAAACAACCCCTAACATAAAACCTTCTCTTAATTTATCCATCCTATATAATTATTAATAATTATTTTAAATTATGAATAAAGTAAGAACATACATTTCTGGATTTGATGAATTAATAGAGGGGGGCTTAATTCCAAATTCAACAACCCTAATAACAGGAAAAACAGGAACAGGAAAATCAAGTTTCTGCATCTCTTTTATTTATTATGGAGCAAAAAATGGAGAACCAGGGATTTATGTTTTAACAGAAGAAACTGCTAAGAGTATTAGAGAAGAATCCAAAACAGTTTTTGGTTTTGATTTAAAAGAATTGGAAGATCAAAATTTATTAAAAATCCTTGCTATTAAACCAGAATTTCCAAGTCAGACATCAGGAATAGAAGAACCAAAAATTTTAAAAATATATATTTATGATTTAGTAGATCAGATTTCGGAGTTAGTTAATAAAATCAATGCAAAAAGAGTTGTTGTTGATTCTGTTTCAATACTTGAATTATTTGTCAAAGATAAGTATCTTGGTAGAATTGCAATTGCTTACTTAATAAATTCTTTAAAGGAATTGGGTGTAACATCTTTTCTTGTTGGCACAATTCCAGAATCTGGTGGAGGTTTATCAACTTTGGGAATAATAGAATTCCTTGTTGATGGAATAATAAAACTGGAGTTTGTTCCGATTGCTGAAGAATTTAAAAGAACCCTTACAATTAGGAAGATGAGGCAGGTCAATCATTCAACTCTAATTCATCCTTTTGAGATCACAAGAGAAGGAATAAAAATTCTTGAAATAAAATAACTTTATAATAGGTAAATAATTAAATATTTATTTAATATTATGGTAAAAACAGTAAAAGGACAGGTTTCCTTAGAATATCTAATGACTTACGGAATAGCGATAGCAATTGTAGTAATAGCAGTAGCAGCATTATATTCAATGGGTGTTTTTAGTCCAAGCAGTTCAACGGTGGCTTGCTCGCCTTGTTTCAGCAAATTTGCTTTTGTGGATTATTCTAATGGAATCCTTGTATTGAAAAACGGTGCTAGAGATATACAATCAGTTGATGTGACTTGCACTCCTGACACAGGTACAAATTGTACTGTATCTTCAACAACAATAAAGGCTAATCAGAAATTCAATATTACAAATATAGATACCACTGGAGACATATCAGTAAGTATTTCATATACAGATGTTCTTAGTGGCCTCACACACACAGACACAGCAACAATACACAACTGATTTTATTTTTAATTTTTTAGTTTTGTTTTTTAAATAATTTATTCAAAATAATGTTCAAATGAATATCTGTCAATTCTGAAATATTTGAATGCAGGAACTCCAGTAGAACTTTCATTCAGACCAATATTTGTTCCGAAAGTTTTGTTAGAATATAGATAGTCAATATTTGAATAATCTTCTCCAATCTCTATTCCAAGCCATAAAAGATCATTTTTATTAACGAAAGTTTCCAGACCAAAATCTTTTCCATTACAATAGGAACAATAATTTTTTCCTTCAAGTTTATCAAAAAAACTCGGTCCTTCGGTAGAGTTTGCATACCAGGAATTTTTTACATGCTCAATGAAATTAGAAATGTTCCATACTTTTCCTTTTTCTCCGGATAGCAAAAGTGTGCTTCCTATATAACTCGTTAAATTAGATACAGAAGAAACTTTTAAATATGTTGTATTAATTTTTGTTAAATTATTTTCAAATATAACTCCGCAGAAATTATCAACATTTGAATTTATTGTTTTGTTAAAGAAGATTTTTCTCTCCGGTTCATCAGAGTTTATATTATTTGTTATTTCTCCATAGCACCATCCATCTCCGTAACCGCTCAAAATTAACTTAGTAAAGTTTGAAATATATTTGCTCTTTTTTATCTCTCTTGAACCTTTTCCTTCTGTTATATTTATCAAATAAAAAGGGTCTTCAAAGTCACAAATTGAAATTCTTTCTAAAATTTTTAATTTTCTTGATAAACTTGCAACTCCCTTTTTTGAAACATTTACTTCAACTGTTGTATTAAATAGGAGATGGAAAGCATCATCCAGAGTTATAGATATATTCTTAGGATTTATATTAATACTTACATTATATTTCCTGGGCTTTAATGAATAAAAATATTCTAAATCCCTTATTCTTTTGCTCAAAGTATTGTTTTCCATAAATGATATTTTTTCTCCGTTCAGGGTCCCGTTCCAAATTAACTCTTTTAAATTTTCTTCTGTTTTGTTATCCTTAAAAAAAGTTCCATTCTCTATTATATAATTTAGTGAGGAAACTATTGCTCTCTTCGTTGTTACATCTGCAAGGATGTGCAAACTCCTTTCAATGCTGTTATAAGAGTAATCCATTTCTTTAATCTGTTGTTTCATGGAAAGTTTCTCCCTCTCAAAAGAAATTGTTTCTCTTTGCAAAATTAATATTGAAAATATAATTAGCGTTATTAATACAAGAATCAAAGAGAATGAAAATCCTTTTTTCATTTTAAAAATTTTAATATAAACACAGCAATTATAATTATCAAAATAAAACCAATTATAATTAATTCTTTATTTGAAGTTTTTGTGTAAACTCTTATATTCTTTATTGTCTCATTGTTTGTTAAGTTTAACAATTCATCTATATTTACAGACCTAATCTCTGTTGTATTATTTGTTTCTATTATCACTTTTATTTTGTTGTCCTTAAATACCAAATTATTTTCAGATGCGAATTTTGATTTGTTTTCTGCATTTAGAAATTCAGTTAAAGTATCTCCGAGTTTGCTATTTCCATTTCTAAATTCCCCTTTATCTTTAATCTTTATGTTAAATATGCCATCTATAATTAAGTATGGAATTTCATTAGAGTTGTTATCTAAAAATTTGTCAACTTTAATAATTAAAGAAGTGCTATCTCCTTCATTACCTATTGCTCTGAAAGCAATCTTTGCTAACAATAAATCCCCTGTAAAACTTTTATTTAAATCAAGAGTTATCTTTACGCAATCTTCTATTGTATAACTTATATTAAAATCTAAACTTGAAATATTTTCAGGCCTAATTACAGAATTATCATACTTGACAAGTACAACTGCTTTTGATAAATTAACAGCATTTGTTATATAAACTGGAACCTCTCTAATTTCATTTTTTTCTGCTGAGAAAGAAGTTGTTAATACTTTCACTTTATCTGCTGTAAAAATAGGTAAAATTTCATCAACATTTTTAGAAAAAGAAATTGTTGCAACATTTAAAGCGTAGATTGGAGTTAAAAAGAAAATTATCAAAATTATTAAAATAATATAATTCACTCTCATTAAATAAATAGATATAATTTATTTTACTGTCACAGATTTTGCCAGATTTCTTGGCTTATCAGGATTATTTCCTCTTGCAACACTTATATAATAGGCAAGCAATTGCAGGGGAATAACAGTTAGCAAAGGATAGAAAATTTCCTCTACTTTTGGAATTCTCAGCCAGGAATCAAAAAGTTCATTTTCTTCATCGGATACTCCAATAAGGAAAGCCCCCCTCACTTTTGTTTCCTGAGCATTATTTAATGTTTCTTCATAAGTATAATCTTTTGGACAGATAACAACAACAGGAGTTCCGTCTTCTATCAGAGACAAGGTTCCGTGTTTTAATTCTCCAGCAGGCATTCCTTCAGCGTGAATATAACTTGTTTCCTTTAATTTTAGAGCCCCCTCAGAGGCAATTGCGAAATCAATTCCTCTCGCAATAAAATAGAAATCTCTCTTATCTTTCAATTTAATGGCAAGTTTTTTTAATGTTTCATCATTTTTGATTATTGTTTCCTCAACTTTTTTTCCAATATTTTTCAATTTAATCTTACAAATTTGAATTTTGTTTATTGTGGCAAATGCGAGGAGATATAGAACAACTAATTGCCCGGTAAATGCCTTTGTTGATGCGACAGCAATTTCTGGTCCGCAATTTAGATAAAACACAAAATCAGACATCCTTGCAAGAGAAGAATTTTCAACATTTGTTATTGCGACAATTTTTGCTCCGTTCTCCTTTGCTTTTTTAACTCCCTCAAGAACATCTGCTGTTTCACCGGATTGCGAGACTGCGATTATCAAAGTATCTTTATCAACAGAATCAATAAAATATTGAAATTCATGAGCCATTATAACTTCAGAAAACTTTTTCGCAATTTTAGAAAATAAATATCTGCCTATAATTGCCGCGTATCTTGCAGTTCCGCAGGCAGTGAAAATAACATTTTTTGCCCTTAATATTTCCATTGCAGTCTCAAGCAATTTTTGTTCATTCTGCTCCGCAGCTTTTTTTATTGTTTCTGGTTGTTCAAGAATTTCTTTCAGCATGTAGTGCTCTTCTTTTAAATCTTC
>QMZV01000039.1 GCA_003663355.1 Candidatus Aenigmatarchaeota archaeon | reverse complement strand
TTAACCAGAAACTTGCTGGACCGGCTACGGATGCTTTAAACCCAATAAACGTGGTCATCACTTGTGGCTCGGGTATTACCGCGGCGGCTGCCACCCGTTTGGTAAACTGTGAGCCAAACTATATACTATAAAAATTCTTTGACTCACAATTTATTACCCACCACTTATTCGCTAAGCTCTTTGAACTTAGCAAAAGTTCTCCTTATGCAGGAGAACACTTAGAGTTCCCCTGTCGTGCTTTCGCACATTGCAAAGGTTTCGCGCCTGCTGCACCCCGTAGGGCCTGGATTCGTGTCTCAGAATCCATCTCCGGGCTATTGCTCTCACAACCCGTACTGATTATAGGCTTGTTGGGCCTTTACCCCAACAACAACCTAATCAGATATAACCCCATCCTTAGATTCGGATAAGCTCTTTCCAGAACACTTATCCTATCTCCCTTTATCCTCAGTTTCGGGGTTGAGTAAATAAGATACTCAAACTTTCCCGAGATTATGGGAGGCCTAAGGGCAGGTTAGTTATATATTACTGAGCCGTTCGCACTTCACCGCCGAAGAGGCAAAGCACTCGCATGGCTTAGTCGAACTCTAATAGCAATGACCTCCGGCAGGATCAACCGGAATTGTGCAGGGGACTGCTCCTATATGCTCTTCCTATTCTATGAAGTTTCTTGTCTAATAAATCTACCTATTATACCTTTCTATAATCTATTTTACTAGATTACTTCATTGCCTTTAAAGACTCTTTCATAATAATACCAAAAAATTTAAATTATTTAAGCCTTTTCTTTTAAAAAAAGCTTGAGCCAAAAGAAAACAAAAAATAAACAATTAACATTGTCCTCCTGAAGAACTTTAAACACCTCCTCCAAATCCTGGAGAGGTTGGGCTTTCTGAAAGTTTTTGATTGCATTCTTCTGGAGGATTAGTAAATGCTGAGCAAATTGCTTCTTTATATGCTTCTGGAGCTCTATCCATCATACAGAATTTTCTTCCTCCTATCTGTCTGCACCTCTCAAATGAAAGGCAATCATCATCAGAATCACAAACTCTATTACTAGTTATAACAATATCGTTTATTACCAAAGTTGGACTTCCTCTAACACCATATTTTTCATTTAAATCTGCTTCAACATTAAACAAAGGGAATCTTCCACTTACCCATGTGCTTCTATCATTATACATCTCTGTAATATTGTATTCTTTATCAACTCTTTCTGTACAGGAATTTAATTTAGTTTTGTCAATTTTTGCTTCTTCAAGGCATTTTGTATAATTTCCGGTAACAACAAAACAGCTCAAATATTCGTAAAATGTATCCTCTTGCTCTAATTGAATACAATACTGCCTTAAATTCTCATCCAGTTCTTTTTTTCCATGCATTGCATAACTAACAAAATTTATTGTCATATCTGCTTTATCCTTTAACAATTTATAAACTGGCAAAAATGCTTTCTCTGCTTGCAAACCATAAGGACAGTAACTCATCACAAATAACTTTATATCTGGTGTATCAGATTTTGGGATTTCCAATTTCTGCTCTTGTTCTTTATTCTGTTGTTCTATCTCTTTTTTCAATTCTGCAAATTCACCGGTTGGAATTCCTTGAGGGAATAAATATTTGGCATCTTTTGTTATATAAGATTGAACAACTTGAGAAATATTGCCCATAGATAAATTTATAGATAATCTGTAGATTCCTTCTCCATCCACTTCGCTAACATTTATCAATTTAACTTCTGTACCAGGACGAACAGCATAATTTGATATCCAATCAACAGCTTTCTGTCCAGCTTCTTCTGCACTAATTGTTGAGTTATTTCCTACATAAACAGAACTTAAGAATGCCACTCCAATAATTATTCCAATAATAAGACCACTAACAAAAACTCCAATATATTTCCTTATTCCTTTATCTTCTCCAGAATTTCCTTCCTTTACTGAAACTTTCTCTTCATTTTTTTTCTCTTTTTTACTTCTCTTCTTAGCCATAAATAGTATAAGAAAAATACTTAAAATGCTATCTCCTATTAAAATTCTTTTTTGGATATTTATGGAAGAAAGAATTGAAGTTGAAAAAATTGCAAAACTGGCAAGATTAAAACTTACTGAAGAAGAGATTAAGAAATTTGAACTTGATTTAAAAGAAGTAAAAGAGATGTTTGATGAAATTGATAAAATTGAAGTCAAGGAGAATCCATGCTTCCATCCTGTTGAAGTAAAAAATGTGATGAGAAAAGATAAAGTGAGAAAAGGATTTTCTCTAAAAGAAGTGTTTTCAAATACAGAACAAAAAGAGAAAAATTTTTTAAAAGGTCCGAGTGTTTAGATTATGTAAATTTTATTTCTCTTTTATCAAAACTTCCCCATGAGTTAAAGCTCCAAGTTTGTCATAGACATCATTTTTCTGTCCAGCTGGGATTTCCAGAATGCAGGAAAAAGAACCATCACTGTTCCAGTTTTCCATGAGAATTTTTCCGAGAGATTTGATTTTTCCATAAACAGGTCCGGAATATTTTGCAGGAATTTTTATCTCCATTTTTAATTTTTCAATTGATAGAGGAATTTCGGTTCTTATTTTCTCTATTACCTCCTGAACTTGGTCTTCAGCGCTTTTATAAAAATTTATATTAACACCTTTTTTCTCCATAACTCCTAAAATTCTTTCAATTGGGTGAGGAGCTTTTGTTTGTGGATTTATTGTTGTCTTTGAAATAATTGCTGCAATTTGTTTCTTCTTTTTATTTAGCATCTCATCTCTCAGTTCTTTTGGAATTTGTATCTCGCCTTCAATTATAATTTTTTTTGCAACTTCAATTTTATTTTCAGTTCCAAAGTTTTTGTTTAAGTTCTGTGAAGACACCTTTTCGCCCTTATCAGCATCTGAAAATATTTCATCTGAAACAATAACTTCCTCAATATTTTCTTTTCCTTGTTTAAACTCAAGAGCTTCTCTTGGGTAAACCAAAATTTCAAAGATTTCTCCTCCTTTTTTTAGTCTTGCAATTACAGGTTCCATTATAAATATTAAAAATTCAAAAAATCAAAAAATAAAATTATTTTTTCTTCTTAGCAAATGATTTCTCTATACTGCCTACATATTTCTCTGCTTCTTTTGCAACAATATCTTTCAATCCGAGACCCATCGCAATTGCAAATCCAAGACCAACACTACCAATTATAACTAACAATATGTTGTTTACCAAACTTGGATCTATTCCAATAAATGGCAAAGCTAATGCAATTGCTACATAAACTGTAAAGAAGTTCACTATTCTTCCAATTAAACTGCTATATTTTCCTTCACTTGCTTTTATTTGTTCCTCAAAGAAATTTCCCAAAACATAGCCTACTATTATTATTATTGCTGCACCAACAGCCATTGGTATGAAGTTTACAATTTTATCAACAAAGGTTGCTAAGGCCATTATTCCCAAATATTGAAATGCCGCCTGAATTGCTAATAAATAAATTATCCAAGCTCCGGCAACTTTGAACAGGTAACTTAATTTGAATCCCTTGCTCTTTATGTATTTGTCCACTTTCGCACTTATGCATATTTTCTCAATCACTATTCCAACAACTTTTCCCACTACATAACCAAGCAGTAGAAGGATTAATGCTCCTATTAGGTTTGGTAGAAAGTCTATTGTACTTTGCCCAAGATTTGTCAACAACACAGACAGCGCTTCCATTCCTGCCATAAATAATAATGTTAAATATATATAAATAAAAAATTATACTTTAATAGCGTATTTTCCTGGTAATTTGAAATTCAATTCCTTTGCAATCTCGCTTTCTTCTGGTTTAAAAATAATTGCTATTCCCTGCCAATTTTCAGTCAACTCTTTTGTTTTACATACTGGGCATTCTTTCTCCTCTGTTAATCTATGACATACTTTGCAGGCTTTCTCTACCATAAGTATTAAACAAATTAAATATATCTTCTTCTCTTCAGCATTTTCTTAAAAACATGCAAAACTGGTTCTGTTTCTTTTCTTTTGTAACCAAGCAAAAAATATTTCCAGCAATCAAATTCAGGATGAACTGATTTAAAATTCTGATACAAAGTCAGCAAATCGGATGCTTTTTGTTCCAAACTTTTTGTTTCAACTCCGAGACCAAAATCTATAAAATAGAGTTCTCCGTCTTTGACAATTATATTTGAAGTTGTCAAGTCTCCATGAATTATATTTGAAAGATGCATCTTCAAAACATATTCTCCTATTTTTTTGCTAAATTTTTTATAATTATTTTTGTTCAAAAAGTTTTTCAATTTCTCTCCATAAATGTATTCCATTTCTATTGAAAAATTTTTTACTTCAAATAGGCGAGGAACTTTGACATTAATTCTCTTAACATCAGAAAGCAATTTTGCTTCTTTTTTTGTTCTTGTCTTTCTCAAGAAAACATCAAGTTCTTTTTCCCTGTATTTCTTGCAAATTCTTTTCTTTAAAATTTTGTTTCCATTCAAATAAATCTTTGCCTCTGCTCCTTCAGCAATTAGTTTCATTAGATAATTTTGTTTAAAAATTTGTATAAATCAAGAAAACCTCAAAACTCTTTTCTCAAAATCCACAATTCTTCCATTCTCAACTTTAATCCCATCTTTCTCTAATCTCTTAATTTTCTCTTTAATTCCAAGTTTATAGCCTCCAACTTTCCCATCACTTTTAACAACTTTGTAACATTTTATATTTTCCAAATCTTCATTTTCTGAAAGAATTCTTCCAACTATTCTTGGATTTAAATTCAATTTTAAACCAATCTCTTTGTATGTTGTAATTTTACCTTCTGGAATTTTTCTGAGCAGTTTGAAAACTTTATTATTTTCCATCATCTTTTGCTTCTCTGTTTGTGCCTTCTTGGACCTTTTTTGCTTCTTGAAGGTTTATGCGGTTCAGTTCTCCTAACATCTGGAATCAATAAATTTCTGTCATAATCTAAAAATTTCTTTTTTAGTTCTTCTCCTTTAAAGGAAACCAATCCTTTTGCAATTCCCTGAGCAATTGCCTCTGCTTGACCCATTATACCTCCTCCCCTTACTTTCGCACTTATCATAAAGTTTTCATCTTCTGCAATTAAAAGAGGTTCAAGAATTTTTAATTGCGCAATCTTTGGAAAATCTTCTAGTGGTCTGTTATTAATCACTATTTTTTTATCTCCCTTTTTTATTCTCACCCTCGCAACAGCTCTTTTCCTCTTTCCAACAAATATTTCACTCATTTTTTACCCTTTAAAAATTTACTTAACTCATGAATAAAAACAAAATTACATTTTAATTCGTCAATCTGTTTTCCAATTTTTTTAGATTCTAAATTTTTATATTTTTCTGGAATCCCAACAAAGGTTTTTATTCTTTTAAAAGCTTCCTTTCCTTTTTTTGTTTTGTATGGTAGCATCCCTCTGATTGCTCTTCTAACAATTTGATCAGGGTTTGAAGGAAAAAATGGTCCATGCTGAGGAGTTCCCCTTTTCCTTCTCTCTAAATATTTTTTAAATATTGCTTCTTTTTTCCCAGAAATTGCTGCTTGCTCAGCATTTATAATTATAATTTCCTCTCCATTTAAGGCTTTTTTTGCAACTTCTGTTGCCAGTCTTCCGAGAATACAGTTTTTCGCATCTATAACTTCCATTTTTAAATATCATCTAAATTTTTATATATGACATTAAATAATTCCCTTATTTTTCAAATAAACAGAATAATCAGAAAGAATTAAATTTTCTTTGTCTTCTTCTCCCAACCAGCTTTTGACGCTTCTTTCAATTCTCTTTCTTTTATTTTCAATTTCGGGAGTAGTAATAAAAGAGATTGCATCACTTCCAGCTCCAGAACCGTAAGATACCAACAAAATTCTCTGATAAGGTGCAGCAATATCTAGAATCTTTGCAAGCCCCAATAATGAATTTGCAGAATAGGTATTTCCAATAAAATCAAAGACAATTCCGGGTTCAATCTGCTCTGGAGTGAAACCCAATTTCTTTCCAACAACTCTTGGAAACTTAGAATTCGGTTGATGGAAAACAACATAGTCAAAATCAATTGGTTTTAGATTTAATTTTTCCATTAAATTCTTTGCGGCATTCATTATATGTTTATAAAAGGCAGGGTCTCCAGAATATCTTCCAGCATGTTTTGGGAATTTTTCTCCTTCATTTCTCCAAAAGTCTGAAGTATCTGTTGTATAACTTGCACATCCTTCAATAACTGCAATTGGTTCTTTTGAACCAATTATAAAAGCAGCTCCACCATCTCCAGCTGTGAGTTCAAGTTCATCTCCGGGTGCTCCCTGAGCAGAGTCCGCTCCAATACCAAGTCCATATCCGCCATTCGTTTTAACAAAATTGTAAGCGTTAATTATTGCCTGGGTTCCAGCTTTGCAAGCGAATTCTATATCAGCGGCAAAACAATCCTCTGTTTTTAAAAGTCCTGCAACAATACTCGCAGTTGGTTTTACTGCATAAATTTTACTCTCACTTCCAACCTGAATAAATTTAATTTCTTTTCCCTCTATTCCGGCATGTTTCAAAGCATTTAAACTTGAATTGCAAGCATAGGTTGCTTGATCATCATATTTTCCGGGAAAACTTTTTACTCCCTTAACTTCTTTTCCCCATACTTTATTTAAAGTTGATAAATCAAGTCTGTATTTTGGTATATAAACCCCATAACCTGAAATTCCGACTTTTTCTTCTGGCAATTTTCTTTTTATTTTTGACTCCTTTACTTCCGGTTTTGCAAAAATTTTCTCTAATTCCCAAACCACGCCATAAACATGCAAACCTGATTTTGTAATCCCCAATTTTCCAATTCTCGCCACAACTTTATCTCCTATTTCTACATTATCCTCATCAACCAAACCAAAAACAAGCTTATCCTCTGTCTTAATCAGTGCGGTAATATAAGGAACTTTT
>QMZV01000038.1 GCA_003663355.1 Candidatus Aenigmatarchaeota archaeon | reverse complement strand
TCAATTCACAGAACAAATGCATAAACAAGTCTTGAATTTTTAGGATATGGAATTGGAGGGGAAGAATAAAGGCAAAGAAGGAAGAAAATTCTTGTATCCAAATTCTTTAATCAAAGAATTCCCCATAGCTCTGCTGTGGTGTTATTCATTAAGGGATAACTTACTGAATATTTTCAAGCTTGTTTTCAATAAATTTTAGCAGAGATTCTTTTACTGTTCCGCTACCTCTGTAAACCTTTATATTAAATCTGTTTAAAACCATAGATGCTCTTGGTCCAATGTTTCCTGTTATTACAGAATTAACTTTTTTTTCTGCAACTCTCTGAGCAGCAGAAATTCCTGCTCCTCCAAATTGCCTTGCACTTTCATTTTCTATTGCTTCTGTTTTTTTAATTTCTTTATTTTCAATCTCGGCAATGATAAAATAGGGACACCTTGCAAAAACAGGACTAACTTCGCTATCCATATTTTTTCCCATTGAAGTTACAACTACTCTCATGCTCTAATCATCATTGTTCCGCATTTTGGACATTTATGCTGATAACAAGGTACTCCTCTTTGATGAGGCACTTTAGTTCCACATTTTGGACAAACACATTCTCCGCCAGGTCCAAATCCAAAGCCTCCCATTCTTCCCCTTCCGGGTCTATTTACTTCTGCCATAATATAACTACCTCCTTTTATTTTAATTGTCTTTCCATTCACAATTGCATCTGCAACCTTTTTTCTTGCAGATGAAAGAATTCTGTTAAATGTTGGTTGTGAAATATTCATTTTTCTTGCCGCCTCTATTTGATTCAAATTTTCAAAATCTTTCAACTTAAGGGCTTCAAATTCAACAATAGTTAAAATTAATTCTTCTGATTTTCTTACACCATGAGGGATAAAACGGTCTACAATTGGAAATCCTCTTACCTTTCTAAATTTCATTGGCCTTGGCATTTTTTTATAAAACAAAAATAAAAAAAATTTATTTTTTCATTTTTTTGAGTTTTTCCTCAAGAACTTTTAGTTCCTCCTGAATTGCTGTTTTTTCATTCTCAATTGCTCTTATCTCTTCCTGCAAGGATCTCTTTTCTTCTTCAAGCATCTTTATTTCATCCTCTCTTGTTAAGTTTGCTGGTCTTAGAACTGGCTGATAAGCTGGAAAAAATCTCCTGAAACCAAAACCCCTTCTAAATCCTAATCCAAGTCCTCTTCCAAATCTGACCCAAGGATTCATATATCCTGGGACACTGTATCCTGCACAATAACCTGCACCTCTTCCCGTCATGGGACCAAGACCTAAAGGCCCAGTTCCATCTCCTCTAGGCATATTCATCACCCATATGAATATATATTCATAATAGTATTTATAGTTTTCGGTTCTCTTTAATATATAATAATGAATATATATTCATAAAACATTTCAAAAAATTTTTGTTTTTTTCTCAACAACCTCTAATAATTCTTTTGCCTTTTTATTTTTCTCAAAATATTTTCTTACTGGTTCAAGAATTTTTATTAATTCTTCTGCAACGGCATTTTTCAAATCCAAAGGATGAAGTTTTCCCTCTTTATATGTTTTTTCTAATTCTTCAAAATTATGAAATTCCATATTTCCACCAAATTTTGATGGTCTTTCTATTTTAAAAGTTTCCACTTCTCTGAAGATAATGTGCTTGCAAATATCAATTATTGGATTATTTTTTATAATTTTCTGCGGACAAAATGCATTATTTATTTTTCTTCTTATTTCTTCTGGAGAATCATGAACAAATATGGCGGTATCAGGTTTACTTTTACTCATTTTTATTGATTGTAATCCAACTTGATCACTTCCCATTCTTTTTGATTCTAATAATCCGATTAATAAGTGATGATGGACGCAAACAGGTTTTTTATAACCAAGTTTTTCTGCTACTTCTCTTGATAAAATTGTTGCATGTCTTTGATCCATTCCAAGTTGACATATATCTATTCCGAGTTCAAATGGATCTGCGGCCTGCATTGCAGGATAAAATAATTGTGCAGCATATAACAACTCTTTTTCCTCTCTGCCCATAATTGTGCAGCATCTCAACATTCTGTTTATTGTTGTAAGTTTAGCAACCCCAATAACTTTTCTCCAATATTCTTTATTGTCTATAATATTGCTTGTCCAAACAACTTCTATCTTATTTGTATCTATGCCACAAGCCTTCCAGACTTCAATTAAATATTTGCCAACTTGCTGTATTTTTTCTAGATCACCGTTCATTTTATTATTTATCCATGCAAACCAATCTGCAATTAATAATTTAAATTTACATCCTGCTTTAAGCATATCATTTAATTTAATTGCTCTTAATAAACCAGAGCCCAAATGAGCAAGTCCTGAAGGTTCAAAACCATCATAAGCAACCGGATGCTCATTTGTCTGAAGCAATTCTCTCAATTCTTCCATTGTTATAATTTCTTCAGTTGGAGGTCTCAAAATTAAATCAATTTTTTCTTCTAAATCCATAATTACTCTTTTTTCATAAATTCTTCAAAAGGTATTTCTTCCTCTTTTTTCAATTTTCTCATTTCATTTAAAATAAGCCAAAGAGAGAGACCTATTGCATATTTGTTTGATGTATTCAATGGAACAATCAAATCAACCCCTGAAACATCAGAATTCGTGTTGCAGAAAGCAAGAACAGGGATTCTGTTTATGTTTGCCTCTTGGATGGCATTCTGGTTTTCATCAACATTTGTTACAAATAAAACATCTGGCTCAAAATATTCTTTATTATTAGGATTTGAGATAATGCTTGAAGTGTAATTTGAAATAACTTTTGCTCCAGTAAATTTTCCAAATTTCTTGCAATATTCTTCGTCCAATTCTGTGCCAACAATTAGAAAATCTTTATCTAACAAGAATCTAGCTGCAA
The DNA here is from genome assembly GCA_003663355.1 of Candidatus Aenigmatarchaeota archaeon. Lineage (GTDB taxonomy): Archaea > Aenigmatarchaeota > Aenigmatarchaeia > QMZS01 > QMZS01 > QMZS01. The sequence goes on along the minus strand of QMZV01000038.1, from coordinate 4,465 downwards.
TTCTTATTCTTTCATCTATTTTGTGAATGCTGAACATATTTCTCCCTGCAGAAGTACTCCAATGAATAAATTTAACTAATTTTTTATTTTTTTTGAACTTTCCCATATTAACTCTATATTTTATATACTCCCTCTTCGGAATTAAAAGCTCCATAACTTTAAAATTTAAAAATAATTATGACAACAAAAGAGATTGTTTATACAATTCCTTTAAGGAAAGCAAAGAAAAAAGAAAGAAATAAAAGAGCAAATGCTGCAATTAAAATAGTTAGAGAATTTCTGCAAAGACATATGAAAGTAGATAAAGTAAAAATAGACAACAAAATAAATGAATTTATTTGGGAAAGAGGAATGCACAAAATTCCTTCAAAAGTAAAGGTAAAAGCTATAAAAAATGAAAATATTGCAGATACTACTCTTTTTGAGGATTAATTAGTCCTTTTTATTAAATATTTAATTATATAATGGAAGAAAAAGTTGAACAAAAATCTGAAATCGCAAATTTACCTTTTCCTCATGCAAGAGTAAAAGATATTTTAAAAAGCAAATTGAAGGAAGGAACTTATATAAAAAAGAAAGCCGCAATAGATTTGAATTTATGGCTTGGAAAACTGGCAGAAAAAATTGCTGAAGAGGCTGGTAAAACAAAAAATGCTTATGTAGATGCAGATGATATTAATAGGATAACTAGCAAGTATGAGGAGGTAGAACAAATAGAAAAAGAAAAGAGCAGGATAATAGCGCATTTGAATGCAATAAAAGAAGATATAGATAGATTATTGGAAGATTTGGAAAGAATTTAAATCAAAAATATCAATTTTTTTAATAGAAGAGATTATAGATAAATAAATTAAAATAAAATTATGGAAACAGAACTAATTTATTTTGAGAAACCAGAACTAAAAAATCCGGTTTTAATTGAGGGTCTTCCAGGAGTTGGCAATGTTGGCAGAATTGCTGTCTCTTACTTAATTGAAAAATTGAATGCAAAGAAATTTGCTGAAATTCATTCTATCTATTTTTTCCCTCTGGCTATTGTAAGCCCAAACAGCGAAATTCTTCCACTTAGTATAGATTTCTATTATTATAGAGGAAAAAGAGATATGATATTTGTTATTGGAGATTCACAACCTGTTGAGTATAGAGGATATTATTCTATTTGCGAAAAAATACTTGATGTAGGAATGGAATATAAAGTTAAGGAAATTGTAACAACAGGAGGATTTGGAATAGGTATTGAAAAACAAAAACCAAGAGTTTTAGGCGCTTTAACAAACTTGGAAGATATGAAAAAACTTAAAAAAGCAGGGGTATATTTTGAAAAAGAAAATCCAATAGGTTCTATTTTTGGTGTTTCCGGATTGCTTCTGAGTTTGGCAAAAAAGAAGAAAATAAGGGGCTACTCCTTGCTTGGCGAAACAATTGGTTTTCCTATTTTAACAGACCCAAAAGCAGCAGAAGAAGTTTTAAAGGTTTTGATGAAACTGTTTGAAGTAAAAGTTGATTTGAAAGATATAAATAAAAGTGTTAAACAATTGGAGATTTTCTTGAAAAATATTGAAGAGAAAACAAAACAATTAACCCAACAATTACAGAAACCAACAAAAAGTTATTCAGAATATATCGGATAATTTTTTATGAAAATAGAATTTATAGCATTTGATTCTTTTGGCGTCAAGTCAAGTTGCATTTTTGTTGAAACAAAGGATGTAAAAATCTGCGTTGATCCAGGGATTGCTGTTGAAACAAATTCTTTCCCTCTTCCTTTAAAGACAAGACTTTCCTTAGTAAAAAAATATAAAAAAAGAATTGAAACCTCTTGTTTAAAGGCAGATGTAATTGCAATATCTCATTATCATTATGACCATTACCAAAAAATTAAAAATTGGTACAAAAACAAAATTTTACTAATCAAAGATTTCAAAAACAAGATAAACAAAAGTCAAGAAGGAAGAGCAGCAGAGTTCTTAAAAATTGTCAAATCTGTTGCAAAAGAAATTAAAATTGCCGATAACAATGAATTTGAATTTGGAAATACGAGAATAAAATTTTCAAAACCTTTGTGGCATGGAGTTAAGAATACTCCTTTAGGTTATGTTTTAATGACTTCAATTTCAACAAAAAAAGAGAAGTTAATTCACTCCTCGGATATAGATGGTCCTTCTATAAAAAGTTATGCAGACTTAATTATAAAAGAAAAACCAAACTTGTTAATTCTTGATGGAGCGCCAACATATTTGCTTGGATATATCCATTCCTATTACAATTTATGTTTGTCAATTCTAAATTTAAGAAAAATTATTAAAAGCAGGAGAATAAAGAAAATTATTCTTGACCATCATGCTTTAAGAGACTACAGATATAAAGACTTCTATTATTTAGCTTTTAAGGAAGCAGATAAAAATAATATAAAATTGCACAGTGCAGCAGAGGAAATTGGGTTTAAACCAATGGTTTTAGAAGGATACAAGAGATACGGGAAAACAAAATGGGAAAACTGGAATAAAATTAAAGAAAAAGAAATTAAACAAATTTTAAGTAATGCAGAAAAAAACAAGTTGCTCAAGAAGGAAGATATCAAAATGATTAAAGAAGAATTATATTAATAAATAATTATGGAATACGACCTTGTAATTATAGGCGCTGGTCCATCCGGATTGACTGCTGCAATTTATGCTGCCAGATATAAACTTAATACTCTTGTAATAGGAGAACAAATTGGCGGTTTAGCAGCAGAGGCAGAGGAAATTCACAATTTTCCTTCTCATAAAAAAATCACAGGAATAGAACTCATAAAAAAAATGAGAGAACAAGTTGAAAATTTGGGAGTTGAAATAAAAAACAGTTATGTTAATTCAATTAAAAAAATTGATTCTCAATTTCTGGTAAAAACAAGTTCAACTGAATATAAAGCAAAAAAAATAATTTTGGCAACTGGAACAAAAAAAAGAAAGCTGGGTTTGGAGCTGGAGGATAAATTTTTAGGAAAAGGAATCAGTTATTGCGCTACATGCGATGCAGCATTTTTCAAAAATAAAATTGTCGGTGTTGTCGGAGGTTCTAACTCTGCAATTACAGCAGCTTTGCTTCTCTCAAAATTTGCAAATAAGGTTTATATAATTTACAGAAAAGATAAATTTTTCAGGGCAGAGCCGAAATTAGTTGAAGAGGTTGAGAAGAATGAAAAAATAAAATTAATATTTAATTCTAATGTTACTGAATTAATTGGAGAAAACAAACTTGAAGGTGTTAAGTTGGACAATGGGGATAAACTGAACTTGGACGGTTTGTTTATAGAGATTGGTTCTGTTCCAAATTTAAAATTGGCTGAAGAATTGGGAATTGAATTGGAAGAAAATTACATAAAAGTTGACAAAAAGCAGAGAACAAATATAAGAGGAGTTTTTGCTTGCGGAGATGTAACAAATAGTCCTTTAAAACAAATTATTGTTGCCTGCGCTCAAGGAGCAATTGCTGCAAATTCTGCTTATGAAGAATTAAAAGGCGAATAAAATAAATTTACATTAGTAATAGCTTATGGATAAATTAATCAAAGCTTAACTTCTTCCTCAAAAAGACTACCCATAAGCCTTGGCATTCCTGGTTTGTATTTTTCTCCAACTTTTTCATAAATGCCCAACTTAACTAGTTCATTTACCTTCTTTTCTATCCTTCCTGAGGTTATTCTCCTTCCGTATAATTCAAATATTTTTTCAGCTCTTCCTTTTATTTCATCAAAAGTTAACTCTTCTTCTGGATTTTGCTTTGTGTCAAAAACACAATCAAGAAGAACTGCAAATAGGTTGGGCTCTTTTTCCCGTTTTCTTTGATATTCTCTCTTTTTTTCTCTATACTTAGGATCTTCCCTCCATTTTTTCCTATGATATTCTCTTTGATATTCTCTCTGTTTTTCTCTGTATTCAGGATCTTCTCTCAATCTTTTTCTATAATATTTTCTCTGTCTTTCCCTACATTTTTCTCTATACTCTGGATTTGTATACCTGTAAAAAGTGCTGGAAGATATACCCAGTTCACTACAAACTGCTGTAGGACCCTTCCATTCCAACAACAAATTTGCTATCCTATCTGATAAATCTTTGTTCAATCTTTCTCCATCTTCCGAATAAACCAGCCTTGTCATTTTGTCTATTCTATCTGCTATTTCAAAAAATTTTCTGCAGTTTTCTATATTCTTAAGTTGGTAATCTGTCATAACACTATTTTGCAGTAAAAAATTTATAAGATTTTCTGAATTTAAATTATAAATAAAATTTTTATGGATAAACTAATTAAAGCCCTTAAAGAAACAGGTGAATACGAGGATACAGGTTATTGCCTTTTATACGGAAATCCTATAACTCCTAGCTCTGTTGTAATCTTTGAAAAGGCATGGGTTTTTGAAATAGCTGTAAATGCCTTTAAAAATCAAATGAAGAATCTTTTTATTTGCGTGATTGGAATTCCT
>QMZV01000037.1 GCA_003663355.1 Candidatus Aenigmatarchaeota archaeon | reverse complement strand
CCTGAAGATAGGTATGATTTGACAGTTATAATGGGTTCATTAGGTTATCCGAATTTAAATGATGTTGTTTATTCCGGTGGTCTTGATGATGTTGTTGAAGGGATTTCTAAATATCTTCCAGAAAATATTAAAGTTTATGTTTTGGCAGAATCAATAGGAAATAATGAAGTGGAATACAAACTAAAAGATAACTTAACCGTGTATGGAATTCCATGCAGACATTTTGAAGCAGGAGAAGAATATGAATATGTTTATAAACCATATTGTGGGCCTATAGATCAGTTCGCAGCAAATTCTTTTGATTCCAAGTTTATAGCATTAAAGAAGAAAATACCAAAAATTATTGAGAAATCTGATGGACAAAATATAATAGCACATATGCATGATTGGTTTAGTGGTCCTCTAGGCATAGAACTTCAACAGCAAAGACTCCCCTATATCTTCCAGACTCATATTTCTGTAGAAAGGATTGACTATAAAAAGTTATTTAAAACAGGAGATATTCAAGATTGGAGACTTTTGTATGAAAAAGAGTCATGTGAAAGGGCAGACAAAGTTGTAGTTGTGTCAGAAGAATCAAAAGACAGTATTATAAATGCTTACAAAATCTCTCCAAAAAAAATTATTGTTATAGAAAATGCTATTGATACAAATAAATTCAGACCGCCAACAGAAGAAGAAAAAATTAAAAATCGTGAATATTTACAAAGATTTAAGATAAAGGAGCCCTATATATTTTGGTGTGGAAGATATGTTAGAGAAAAAGGGGCTAAAGAGTTGATAGAAGCTTTTAATCTGTTTAGTCGTGGAAATCCAGAATATAGTTTGTTAATGGCTGGTTTTGATGGTTATGAATATCCAGAATTGGTACAAATAATAAAAGATCTTCCTGATAAAGTAAAAGAGAAAATAAGTTTAGCTGACCCAAATACATATTCAGATATTGTTGCACTAAACCAAAATTCCAGTTTTGCTGTTTATCCATCAAAAGTAGAAGCTTTTGGATTAATGGCTGTTCAATCAGAGGCTTGTGGAAAACCTGTGGTTGTAGGTAATGTTGGAGGATTAAAGAAAAATGTAAAAGAAGGATGTACTGGAGTACATGTAGATCCTAACAACATAGAATCTATATTAAGGGGTATGGAAAAAGTTGAGAGTAACAAAGAAGAGTGGGGACGAAATGCAAGAGAATTTGCTGAAAAAAATTATTCTTGGGAAAATAGAATAATAGACTATGAAAAATTATATGAAGAAGTTGCTTCTTTGTAAATAATCTGCAAATGTTTAAAACATTATTTTTATAAATTTATGTCGGGGTGGCCTAGCGGCTAAGGCGCTGCGCTCATATGAGCCTTTTATTGGTTGGATTGGTTAAAAAGGCTCAAGCCAAAAAACACCTTGAACTCTTTAAAAAATGAGCTTTGAGATAAATCAATGATTTTGGCGCCGGGAAACGCAGAGATCGGGGGTGAATTTTTGAAAGATTCCCAGAATTCAAATCCCTCCCCCGACACTAAAAAAATGAGTCTTGTTGAAAAATTAATAGAAAAGGGTTATTTGAAAACTCCGAGGATTATATCTGCTTTTAGAAAAATAAAGAGATCTGATTTTTTGCCTGAGAAATTAAAAAATCTCGCAGAATTAGATGAACCTCTTCCAATTGGTTTTGGGCAGACGATTTCACAGCCACTAACGGTTGCTTTTATGCTTGAACTTTTGCAGCCTAAGAAAGGAGATAAAATTTTGGATGTTGGCTCTGGTTCCGGGTGGACAACGAGTTTGCTTGCAGAAATTGTTGGAAGTAAGGGAAAAGTTTATGCAATTGAAATAATTAAGGAATTAAAAGAATTTGGTGAGAAAAACACAAAAAAGTACAATTTTGTTAATAAGGGTATTGTAAAATTTATTTGCGGAGATGGCTCTAAAGGTTTACCAGAGAAGTCTCCTTTTGATAAAATTCTTGTTTCTGCTTCGGCAGAGGAAATTCCTGTTGAATTAAAAGAACAATTAAAAATTGGCGGCAGACTTGTTATTCCTGTCAGGGATTCAATTTTTCTAATTGTGAGAAAAAATAATGAATTTGAGGAAAAAGAATTTTTCGGTTTCAGTTTTGTTCCTCTAATTAAAAAAAGATACTAAATTATTTAAAATTTTAATTATGGAGAATCTATATTGCACAAGTTGTGGAAGAGGGGTAATTGGAGAAAACTTTGTGAGATTTATTTGTCCAAATTGCGGAAAAGGAGAAATTATAAGATGTTTTGTTTGCAGGAAAAACTCAAGAAAGTATGTTTGTAAAAATTGTGGGTTTGAAGGTCCATAATGGGAGAAGTTGCTGTTATCTATAAAATAAATCCAAGTTTGGATAAAAAAGAAGAGATTAAAAAGAAACTAACAGAATTTGGAGCAAAAGAGATAAGAGAGGAGGAAATCGGCTTTGGAATAACCTCCTTAAAAGCAATTTTTGTTCTTCCAGACAAACCAAATTATGTTGAAGAATTAGAAAAGAAAATTTTAAAAATAGAAGGAGTAAATTCTATTCAAGTTGAAGGAACAAGTTTGATTTAGATAAAAAATTATTCTGTATAATAATTGCCAAAGTAGGCAGAGTGAGGCCAATAATTTTTTTGTTTTGCCTCTGAAACCATGTTTTCCCCCCACCACAAAACAGCATTTCCAGCCATGCAACTAACAAAACTTCCAACTCCTGTTACTGCTGCACCTCCTCCAGAAAAGAAATCCATTGCCGCCTGCAATCCCATATCAACTGCAATAGATAAACTATACACCCCTGCTGCCTTCACATCATGAATGCCTGTTGGACTTGTATAACAGAACCCTTTTGTGTCATCTGCAGAATAAGAAACTTTCAGACAATCTACTTCTCCATAAGCCGGAAGATTGAACATCAGAAGTTTATTTATATCTTTTTCTGTTGGGTCAATATCTTTGCCATAATCTGTTTTTTTTGGAAGAGTTACTTCTGAAAGGTTTACAATTGTATACATAATTGGACAATAGTTATATCTTTCTTCCGGGCTGCCTGTAAAAAAACTTTTAATTTGATTCCACTTCTTGCTAGCCAAATCCTTAACACAATCAACATCTGCAATTGTTAATTCTTTGAGATATTTATAAGGATCTCCTTTTATAACTCCTGTACTATTATAATGTAAAATAGCAGCTTCAACCTTATTCAAAAGTTCTTGCATTTTTAAAGGACCTGATATAATTCCAGTATAATCCCCACAACTGCTGACATTAATAATTTTTATTGAATCTGTCCTATCGCTGTTAATTCCATATTTATAATAACTCATATTCCATTGCAAGCAGCACCATTTTGTTGCCTCTACTTTAATCTTTTTTCCATCTATTGTATCTTTTTCTAAGATCGCATCTCCTTCTCTACTCCAATTAACGCATTCCAACCAGAGATTGCTATGACCATCGCAAGTGGAATAATCAAAAACATAGGCTGGCAAACTTAATGGATCGCAAGTAATGTTTGAACCAACAGAAATATTTGTTATTGTATCATTGCAATATAGACTAAAGTTCTTATATAAATCGTTAAATGGATAATATTTATTCAGATTAAAGGAAATTGTATAAATTGTATATATCTCTTCACCACCTTCACCAATATTATCTGTACTAATACTTATATCTGTAGAATTAACTTTAAATGTGTTTACAAATTCTTTTTTACTATTTTCCATATAAGTTCTGTTCAAATACATGTCGCATTTTAAATCTGGATTTGAATTTGAGATTGTGCAATTAATAGAATACAAATCTTGGGAGGAAATGTCAAAATAATGGATTGATTGATAATTGCAATTGCATTTGTCTTTCCAGATTTTTATTTTTCCTCTGCAAGGACTTGCTGTATAAAATCTTGAATTTGATTCCCCGCCAATAATGAACTTTGCAAATCTGTCAAAGAAAGTTGTTGCTGTTGTTTTAATATTTCCCTCATAAGGATATTTCTCTAATTGTATCCAATTAATTCCAGTTTCTCTGCAATCTTCTAAAGGATAAACTGTGATTGAAGGATTTACTTGGGATTTTAAACAGAGAGCATGGTCAGAACAAGGATAAAATTTTAACATTGAAACATCAAAAGGAGAAAGAGCAATGCTAGCAGCAACAAAAGAAGACCCAATCCAAGCACCTTCTCTTGTCGTAATTTTTGGACTAACTCTTTTTAATACACCTTTTTTGCCACCTCTTACACCTAATCCAAGTTCCCTGTAAGCCTTTGCACTTTTCATTAATCCTGGATTTTTTCCTTCTTCTCCAGCCTTAAGGAGAATTCTGGTATAACTAAAAGGTGTATCATCATCAAAAATATCACCAAGTTTCTTATTTTTTATGTATTCCATCTTTGATTGAAACCTGCTGATTCCTCTCGCATTTTCAAATTTTTCATATATTTTATCTGCTCCTGAAAATTTTGGTTTAAAGTTTTTATCAAGCAAAATATTTCTGACTGCTTTGAATTCTTTTCCAGTAATTTTATTTCCATTTTCTAATTTTTCTGCTACCTTGGTAAGAATATTTCTTTCTTTTTCTGGAATTTTGGATAAGAATGGAGATTTGGACAAATCATTACTAATATATTTTCCATATTCTTTGTATATTTTGTCATAGTTTTCTGGTTTTGCTAGTTTTTCAACAATTTGTTTAAAGTCTCTATTTGTCACACCTTTGCCATAAAAAATTTTATCAATGTCTTTAAGAATTTCTTTTGAAGCTTGTCTTCCCTCGCCGTAATAAATTGGAACTTTTGATAGATATTTTACAGCATCTTCGCTTTCTTCAAAAACCTCTCTCGCAACTCTTTTGTGAAGAAGGAGGGCATCTATATTATCCTTTGCAATCCACTTTGCAATCCACTTCCATACTTTTCCGAGATTCTCTTTTGCTATTTTTCCAATTTTGCTAATAGCTTTTCTTCCAGTAGATTTCATAAAAATCTCTTCTCCAGCTTCTTCACCAACTTCTCTACTTAGTCTTTTACTTAATCTAATAGAATTTTCAACTTCCTGGTCTCCAATAGTTTTTATTACTCTATTTGAAATTTGTTCTTCTGCTTCTTTAACAGCTCCTTTGGCAGCCATTTTTCCAGCTCTTATAATAGTTCCAGCAAAAGAAAGAGGAGCCATTGCCAAACATACTGCCATATCAACTCCATGAGCAAAGCCAGAAGATAATCTCATGGACTCAACTTCGCTCCAACCTTCCCATCCAGAATCCTCTCCTCTTGGGAAAGTCTCGTAATAAATAACATACCAGGGGTCCCCAAAAGATTCCAAAGAGGTCATATATTTTAAAGCATTTGTAACAGAAACATCTTTTCCACCTGTAAGTTTCTCAAAAACAACACTTATTGGGTCTGGTGATACTCCCTTTCCTGTTAATTGCTGCGGAAAATTGACATTTACTTCCATTTCCTGGCCTGAAACACAAACAGCATTCATTGCAGTCTGCAAATTTTTTGCTGTGATTTGAGCCTGCTGCTCATATTGATAAGCGGCATAGATTCCAAGAAGTTTGAAAGCAATCATTAAAATAAAAATACAGACAATCAGCCCAATAAAAAGTTCTAAGGAACGAGAAACACCTTTAGGATTCATAAATTAGGACAATTTTTCTTATTAATTATCTATTTAAAGTTTCAAAACAAATTAATTTAGTGAAAACAAATGGTTGAATTTGAAACCCTGAAAAGCGAAGAAATGAAATTCGGAAACAACAACTTTATAGAGATAACAAGAAAACTGGCGAAAGGGGATAACGGAGAAAATGAATTCCTGCAAATTGCTAGGGGATTCTTTGCTCCGGACGGAAGCAAGAGATACAAAAAATCTATAGCAATACCCGCAGACAATGAAGAACTGAAAGAGTTCATATCTGAAAAAATAAAAGAACTCTAAACAATTTTTTTCTTTTTTTGTATTTTATTTGAGAATTAAATTTAATTATGGGTATAATAAAGAAAGGAAGTTTGTATTTTCCTGACAAAGAATTTAAAAAAAGAGCATGGATAAAGAACAATTCTATTTATAAAGAAGCAAACAAAAATCCAATAAAATTCTGGGATAAACTCGCAAAAGAGTTGCATTGGTTTAAAAAATGGAACAAGACATTTGTTCACAAACCCCCTTATTTTAAATGGTTTGTCGGAGGGAAAATAAATATTTGTTATAATTGCCTTGATAGGAATCTTGAGAAGAGAAGAAATAAACTTGCTTTGATTTTTGAGCCTGAGCCTGCTGAAGAAAGAGAAACAAAATTGACCTATTATGATCTTTATAGGAAAGTGAATAAATTCGCAAATGGTTTGAAGAAATTGGGAGTTAAAAAAGGAGATGTTGTTGGGATATACATGCCGATGATTCCAGAGACTATAATTTCAATGTTAGCCTGCGCAAGAATAGGGGCTATTCATTCTGTTGTATTTTCTGCTTTTTCTCCAAATGCTTTGAAAATAAGATTAAAAGAAACTGAAGCAAAGGTATTAATTACAACTGATGGATATTACAGAAGGGGAAAAATAATTAATTTAAAGGAAAGTGCTGACGAAGGAATTAAAGGAACAAATATTAAAAAAGTAATAGTGGTAAGAAGAGCTAACAATAAAATAAAATTTGTAAAAGGAAGAGATTATTTTTTTGAGGATTTAATTGAAGGGCAATCAGATTATTGTGAACCAGAAAAAATGAATGCAGAAGACAAATTATTTATTTTATTTACTTCTGGTTCAACTGGAAAACCAAAAGGTGTCTTGCACACTTGTGGAGGTTATACAGTGCAAGCATATTGGACTGCAAAATATATATTTGATCTTTTTGATGATGATATCTTCTGGAGCACTGCTGATTTGGGCTGGATTACCGGGCATACCTATTCTTGCTATGGTCCTTTATTAAATGGAGTTACTTATGTCTTGTATGAAGGGACTCCTGATTTTCCAACTCCGGATAGATGGGCTAAGATTATTGAAAAATACGGAGTAACAACTTTTTATACCGCTCCAACAGCAATAAGAATGTTTAAAAAAGAGATTAAAAAACTAAAGGAGAAATTAAATACATTGCAGATTATTGCTTCTGTTGGAGAACCAATTGATGAAGAAGCCTGGCATTGGTTTTATAGGGAAGTCGGAAAAGAAAAATGTCCTGTTTTGGATACTTGGTGGCAAACTGAAACCGGCGGAATTTTAATCACTTCTTTACCCGGAGTTGGCCCATTCAAACCAACTTTTGCAGGAGTTCCATTTCCTGGGATAAAAACTGATATTCTAGATGATAAAGGAAAATCTCTTCCGGCAAACAAAGAGGGGAATTTAGTAATATTGCCTCCTTTCAGTCCAGGGATGTTAAGAGGTGTTTATAAAAATCACAAAAAATATGTTGATACTTATTGG
>QMZV01000036.1 GCA_003663355.1 Candidatus Aenigmatarchaeota archaeon | reverse complement strand
TTCTATTTCTTTTGAAATTTGTATATCTTCATCCATAAAAAATATTTAATTATTTAAATATATAAGGTTGCGCAAAAGGAAGAATTATTTTAAATTCTTCCGTTAAGTTCGTTAAGTTCATTAAGTTTTTAATTTTTCGTATTGGAATTTCCTTAAAATTTAAAATTCTTTTCTAAAAATAATAATGTTTGTCTCTCATCCTCTAATCAAAAAGAATAAACTTGAAACAAGGGATTACCAAATTAATATTGCGAAGAATTGTCTTAATAAAAATACATTGGTTGTTCTTCCAACAGGGCTTGGAAAAACTCCAATCGCATTACTTGTTGCTGCTGAGAGATTAAATAAATTAGATGGGAAAATTTTGTTTCTTGCTCCAACAAAACCTTTGATAGAGCAGCACAAAAAAACTTTTGAGAATTTGTCAGAGATTGCAGATTTAAAAGTGATTAGCGGAGAAATAAAACCAGAAAAGAGAGAAAAAGAATATAAAAAGGCAAGAGTTGTGTTTGCAACTCCGCAGACAATAAAAAATGATTTAGAAAGCAAAATTCTAAACTTAGAGGATTTTATTTTGTTAATAGTTGACGAGGCGCATCATTCAATTGGAAATTACGCTTATAATTACATTGCGCAAAGATATATAAGAGAGGCTAAGAATCCTTTAATTTTGGGTTTAACTGCTTCTTCAGGAGGAAAAGTTAAAAAAATTGAAGAAATAAAAAACAATTTGTTTATTGAGCAAGTAGAATCAAGGATTGAAAAAGACAGAGAAATAGAAAAATATATAAAAGAAAGAGAAATAGAAAAAATTTTGATAGAATTGCCAGAAAGCTATAAAACTGCTAAAAAATTGCTTGAAAGAATTTTTAACAAAAAAGTTGAATATTTGTTTAAAATTGGAGCTTTGCCCTCAAAAAAAGTTTCAAAAAAATTATTGCTTGATTTCCAGAATTTTTATTCAGAGAAAGCTCGCAAACTTAAAAGAAAAGAAATTTTTTTATGCATCTCAAAAATTTCTGAATTAATAAAATTGGATTATTGTTTAGAATTGCTTGAAACTCAAGGGGCAGAGCAGTTAAGAGGATACCTAAAAAAATTAAATAATGAAAGGACAAAAGCCTCAAAAACTTTGTTCTATGATCCAGAGTTCAACATTTTCATTAAAAAAGTTTCTGAACTGAAGGAGCATCCAAAATTAGAAAAACTGAAAGAAATTGTTTCAAAGGAACTGAATAATAAAATAATAATATTTACACAATACAGGAGCTCTGTAAATGAAATTGAAAAGAAATTAAAAGAAATTAAGGATGCAAAAGTTGGAATTTTAATTGGACAAAAATCTGGATTGAGCCAGAAAGAACAGGTTAGGATTATCAGAGATTTTGAAGATGGATTTTATAATGTTCTTATTTGCACCTCAATAGGAGAAGAAGGATTGGATATAAAAGGAGTTGGAACTGCAATATTTTATGAACCAATTCCATCAGAGATAAGAAGTATTCAAAGAAGAGGGAGGGTTGCAAGATTGACAAAAGGAAAAATTTATATATTAATTACAAAGGAAACAAGAGATGAAGCTTATTTCTGGACAGCATATCACAAAGAGAAGAAAATGAAAAAATATTTGGAAAAGATAAGTTTGAATAGAGTGCTTACTAATAATTAGTATCTCAAGATTGCACCAATCCCTCCAATATTTTTGAATTCAACTCCTTCTTGAGAAGAAGTAGAAATTAATTCCAACTTTGTGTTTGTCTGCTCGCAAAGTTCCTCTATTTTATTCAAATTAGAAAAATCCTCAGAAACAAGTAAAACTTCAACTTTTCCAGCTTGCAAACTTGAAATTGTATCCTCTTCTCCGTAAACAACATCTTCTTTTCCTTTACTAAGTTTAACAAAAAATTCCTTTAGCAACTCTTGCTCTTTTACAAGTTCTGTTTCTTTTATTAAATCCTTTCCTCTCTCTAAAGTTTCCCTAATACCTTGCTCATCTGTATCTGATACATCAACAATTCCAATAACTTTTTTCTTTAGTTCTGGAGTTAAATAACCCTCATTATAAAATTTCTCTTTTATTGGCCCTGGACCAGAGATAATGATTCCTTTTAATTCAAATTCTTTTAAGAGATTTCTTGCTGTTAATGAAACTTTTTGCAAAAAAGAAATTAGCAAATTTTCTCTTACCCTGTAAAAACGAACACTTGATTGTCCTCCTGCCCTTGTCTTTCCAGGAACAATAGAATTAAGGTGTTTTAGTATTGTTATATTCTTTCCTGAAATAAGTGCTATATCTGCAGAACTTTTATCAAGACAGATAATTGCATAATTGTTTTTTTCCTTTGCCAATTCTTTTAGAGGACCTAATTCAAATTTCTGGTCGCACCAATATAGTTTGACTTGTATTTTTTCTGGTGGAACAACTACCCAAAGTTTTATATCCGTCTTTCCTTCCTCTTCTGAGACATTTCCGCAAAAAATTGCCAAACCGTTATCGGGCAATTTATTGTATTTTTTCAATTCTTGCCCTATTTTTTCTAAGGCTGATAAAACATTCTTTCTCACAGTCTTATTCTTTACATTTCTTGTTAATGCTTGTTCTTGAGTTATCAGTTCTGATATCTTACTTAGATCACTTCCAGCAGGAATATAGTAAGAAATCAACTCTGTATGCTTTCCTTTCATCTGAGAGAGTTCTCTCAACAATCTTCTAAGTTTTATTTTATCCGGTTCCATTTTTAAATATTTCTCTGAATTTTAATAATGGGCATGTAGCTCAGTTGGATAGAGCACCGCCCTTCTAAGGATTTGGAGATAGGCGGGGGTCGCAGGTTCGAATGAAATCCGAAAATCCTGTCATGCCCATTAAAATATGGAAGTTGCTTGCTTATTTTCAGGAGGTAAAGATTCAACTTTCGCTGCCTATTATGCCAAAAAGAACTATAAACTGAAATATTTAGTTACAGCAAAACCAAAAGAAGGAAGTTATATGTTTCATTATCCAAATATTGAGTTAACAAAAATTCAAGCAAAATTGATTGGGGTTAAGCATATTTTCTATGAATCTTGCAGCGAAAAAGAAAAAGAAGTAGAGGAATTGAAAGAAGTAATTTCAAAGCTAAAAATTGATTCTATTATTGCCGGTGCTATTGCCTCAGAATATCAAAGAAGCAGAATTTTAAAAATAGCAAAAGAACTAAATTTAAAATTAATCTCTCCAATCTGGAAAATTGATGAGATGGAATATTTAAAAAAATTGATTTATTTAGGTTTCAAAATAATTATTACTGGTGTGTCTGCTGCTGGTTTTACAGAAGAATGGCTTGGAAGAGAAATTGATAAAAAATGTTTAAAAGATTTTAAAGAATTAAACAGAAAATATAAAATCAGCATTGTTGGTGAAGGAGGAGAATATGAAAGTTTTGTTCTTGACTGTCCTATATTTAATAAGAGAATTGAAATTTTAGATTTTGTGAAACATATGGATGCAAAAATAAATTGTGGGTGGTTGGAGATTAAAAAGATTAAGTTGGTTGAAAAATAATCAAAAAAGAGATTTAAATTTCTCTAATATTTATATCTTCAAAAAATCCTTTTGATTTTTTTCTATTTTCTCAAAAGTTTCTGAAATAGTATCTAATTCTACTTCGCCATGTTCTAAACATATTTCTAATACCTTTTCAATTCCACTTTTATATGTTTTCTCTATTTTTTCAATCATCCTCAAGACTTCTCCCAGGTTTTCAGGTAAGGTTCTTACGCTCCAGTGATATTCAAATACTGTTTCACTTGGCATATCCTCTGGACTCGCATCAATCCGTCTGAGTTCTATGCTGAATTGTTTTTGAGGCCCATTTTTTACAAGTTCTTCATATATGTCCTCTTCCAATTCACAGGAGGGTTGTAAGGTTACTCTTTTAAAGAACTCTATGTATAAATTTTCCTTCTCATTGTAGATTTTAAAGTCATTGATTCCATATTCTATCAATTTTCTTTCTATAATGTTTTTGTTATCTAAATTTTCAGAAGATATAGACATAAAAAGAATTTCTCTTTTTTACTTAAATACTTACGTTCACCATAGATGGTGACTATAACTTTCAAATTTTTAGTTTTCTATTTTAACTATGGAGCTAGCAGAAAAACTTGAAAAAATTGGTTTAACAAGAGGTGAAGCAAAAGTTTATCTTGCATTACTGACGGGAAAATCAACAAAATCTCAAATAGTTAAAAATTCTGGAATTTCTTCTTCTGTTGTATATGAGATTTTAGAGAAACTTATTAAAAAAGGTTTGGCATCTTTTGTTGTTTTAGAAGGTAAAAAATATTTTCAGGCCTGTAATCCAGAAAAACTTTTTGAATTTATTAAGAAAGAAAAAGAAATAATCAAGAAAAAAGAAAATTTGGCAAAGGAAATTATCCCACTGCTCAAACAAAGAAAAACAGAATTTTTATTTGCTTCTGTTTATCAAGGTTTAGAAGGATTGAAAAGTTTGTTAAACGAAGTTGAAGGAGAATTTGAAAAAGGAAAGATAAAAGAATGGTTGGCAATTGGTATTACAGCATATAAAAATCAAGCATTTAATAGATTTTGGATAAAATGGCATAGCAAGGTTAGACCAAAATATAAAGTTAAAGCAAAGTTTATTTTTTCCGAGAAGAATACAGATTATTTCAAAGCCTTAAGTAAAACTCCTCTAAGTAAAGTTAAATATATTAAAATGAAAAATCCAAGTTGTATTACTATTGTTGGTGAAAGAGTTTTAATAATGAAATATACAACTCCACCATCTTTTATTTCGCTGAAGAGTAAAGAAATTAAGAAAACTTTTGAGGAAATTTTTAGAATATTGTGGAACTTGAGAAAATAGAATAAACAAGATAAAATTTAAAAAAAGTAAAAATAAAAAAATTACTTGAAGACTTCTATCCCAAGACTTTGAGAGACTTCTGTCTGGACTTCTCCTTCTTTTTTTTCTGTTATTGGACCTAGAATATATGGTGATTTCACTCCTGTAACTATTGTTATTACCTGCACCTTTCCTTCATATTCATCCAATATTCTTGCACCCCATATTGTCTGCGCTTCTGGTGCCAAGTGTTTTGCTACTGCTTCTCCAATTTCATTTACTTCTTCTAATTTCAAATCTGGTCCTCCAATTATTTGTATTAAAGCTCCTGATGCTCCTGAGTAATCTACTTGTAATAAAGGATGCCTTAATGCTTTTGCTACTGCTTCTTTTGATCTATTTGAAGAATCTGAAATACCAATTCCTATTGTTGATACTCCTCCAGATTTCATCACTGACCTGACATCTGCATAGTCTAAGTTTACAAGACTTGGTTGTGAAATTGTTTCTGTTATTCCTTTCACCATCTGCGAGATTACTTCATCTCCTAACTCAAAAGCCTTTTTTAGTGGAAGATTTCCTCCGTATTCTAAAAGTCTCTGATTCTCTATAACAATTGCTGTATCGCAACATTGCCTTAGCTGATAAAGACCGTCTTCTGCTTTTGCAATTCTTGCTCCTTCTATTTTGAATGGCAAAGTTGCTGCACTAATAACAAGAGCTCCCTGTTCTTTTGCAATTTTTGCTATTACGGGAGTTGCTCCTGTTCCTGTTCCGCCTCCTAAACCAGTAATTAAGAAGACCATATTTGCATCTTTTAGCAAATCTCTCAGTTCATTTTTGCTTTCTTCTGCTGCTTTCCTTCCTACTTCTGGTTCTCCTCCTGCACCCAATCCTTTTGTGAAATCTCTGCCTAACAATATTTTCCTATCTGCCTTGCTTATTACTAAATGAGCCGCATCTGTGTTTACAGCAACTGTCTGAGCTCCTTTTATTCCCATATCTGTTATTTTTGTTACAACATTAGAGCCCATTCCTCCAACTCCTATTATCAAAATCTTTGCCTTATATCCATCCAGTTCAAACTCCTCTTTTATTTTTTGTTGCAGGTCTTCTGTTGACATTTTTTCTCTATCATAGATGTTTATTTCTTCTGACTCTGTTTTTTGCTCATCTATTTTTTCTTCACTTCCGAAAGTCGACTCAAACAGATTTTGTATATTCATTTTCTCACCTATAGACTCAAAACTATATTTTCTGTTACCGAAAACTATATATAGTTTTGAATCTATACTTATTTATAGAATAAGCTCAAAATTACCCCCTATTTTAAGCTTAGCAATCTGTTAACTTTTAACCCCCTATATATATTTATTTTATTTAAATATAAAAGCTTTATTCCTGATATTTTCTGGATATTTTCTCAGGTAATTGGCCAATTTCTTTTTATTAATCTTTTTCATAAGATTTCTTTTAAGCTCCTTGCTAATTCTTTTTCTGAAATAAACCAAATCTATCAGGGTTTTTTCTACATCGCTTACTGGCACAAGAAAATTCCCGTATTTCATATAATCATAACCAAAGAAATATTTTGGTGAAATTCTTCTTACTATAACATTGTGTCCAAAAACTTTTCTTTTTCCTTGCCTAACTTTCCTGGTTGTAATTATTACAGGTATTGTTTCTTGCTCCCATAAATTGTGAAAACTTAAAGCATCTTCCAAGCCGAGATAACTTGGTTTGAGGCAGAATACTAATAAAGTAGGGTCATCTTTAGTTGAATAATATCCCTTTGCTATCCTATATATTTCATTTTTTCTTATTAAATAATTAAGCAAAAGATAAGCGTAGTTTTTATTTCCAACTATTCTTGAGATTGAATTAACACTTGCTATTTGGGTTTTCTTTAAATATTTTCTAACCTTCTCTATGTATCTCATTTTAACCACCTCCTAATATACTCAATAATTTCGCTTGCTCTTGGTACTATGCCGTATAAAATTAAAGTTTTGAATTCATCTTCATCTAAAGGCTGTTTAAATTCAGTTATTAAAATTGCAAGGTCTTTTTTTATTTTTTCCTTTTCTTTAACAAATCTTAATAAATAAAAGATATCATATAAATCCCTCATTTTCCTTCTCTTCAAATATGCTTTGATTTTTTCTTTTATTAAATTTTCTGCTAATAATGTATAAACTGTTATTAAATTTCCTTCTAATGTCTCATATTCGCTTAGGGTACCTTTTACTTTTTTAAAAACAGATTCCAATTTAATCTCTGCATTATCAAATTTTAGGATAGAGAATAAAGAATTTTCCTTAATTCTTTTCTTAATAATTTCAAATCCTTCTTTTTTAAGTTCTTCAAATAGCAGGTTTATCTTGTTTATATTTTTCTCAAGATAAACATCAATATCATCAGAGAATCTATTTCCATTATAGCATCTCCAGATAGCTGTTCCTCCGTGAATTACACAATCAGGAAAAATTTCATATAATTTCTCTACAATAATATCCTGGAGAAAAGCAATATCTCTGTGCTTTTTTCTTTTTATTCTTAGACCTAATGGGATTTTCATAATTAACGAAACTTATATAAAATTATAAGTTTGGTTTATTAAGCAGAAAATAGAGAATTTTAATTTTTATCTGCAAAGTCTCAATTTTTAGAATGGGAAGGGTGGGATTTGAACCCACGACATCATGGTCTTCAGCCATGCGCTTTTGGTTTTTTTACTCCCAGGCTGAGCTACCTTCCCATAATTAAGTTT
>QMZV01000035.1 GCA_003663355.1 Candidatus Aenigmatarchaeota archaeon | reverse complement strand
CTTTAACATACTTTTGATTTAGTGAAATTCCCATATTTCCATATACAATTGCAATCCGTTTTTTAAATTTTGGTTCTATTAAAATATCATTAGGATCTAGTATGTGTGAAGAATCTTTTTTAGTCATTACAATACCCCCTTCGTTATTACCATTAATAATTTTTATAAATCTATCTTCGCTTGGTTTAATCAATGTAATACCTCTCTTTAAAAAAGCACTTACAGGCGTTCTAATGAAAAGATAAATAATGAATACAGTAAGAAAACCTAAAGCTGTTGTTAAACCTGCCATTAACAAAACCAAATCATTTGTCCAAATTATCATCTTCCACCCAAACCAAATAATCTCTTAAATAAAGAAGGTCTAAATGATTCTCCACTTAAAGCAATACTTTCTCTTCTTTCTGTTGAAATAGCAATTCTTTCATTTTTCTTGTTCGGTGATGTTGTTCCTATCGCTCTTTTTATGTTTGCTAAAGTCAAAATTCTTGCTTGATTAATTTTTTGTATAGTTTCTATTTTCCTGAATTCTTGTGGTTTGTGAATTCCAAACAAACAAACAGAATATTCAAATAAATTCATAATAGTTTCTTCATCTTCTGGTTCTAGAAAAGATAATTTCAAAGATTTGGTTAAACCAGCCCAAATATCAAAAGTTTCTAATTCTTTACTTACTTTACTATCTTCAAGCAATTTTTCAACAAATTTACTTTTATCTCCTGTTGAATCTTTTCTACCTAGTAGATCTTGATATTGCATTTCTTGTGCTAATTCATCTTCCATATCGTTAAATTGATATCATTAAATATAAAAAAAAGTATATACTTTCTTTTATATAATATTCTTATTGTTTTTTGATATGGAAATTAGAGATCTCGCTTTGGTTTTGGTTATACCAGTGATGCTTTTAGTAATGATAGTCATATTTGGTTACTTTGAAGGTTCAGTAGACACTTCCTCACTAACTTCAGAGGCACAGACAGCTATAAACAAAACAGCAGACCAAACTTATAACGCATATAATATAGCAAGCATACTTCCACTGGTATTTATTGCAGTATTTATAATAGGAATACTATTGAAAGCGTTTGTATTTTAGTGATGCCTTATAATTTCCGATAGACTAAAAAACTCTTTTTTTTCCTTTTTTTTTAAAATGAAAGGAACAAACTTGAGAAAGGGGATAGTAAATGCAAAAGATTTAGTTTATATTCTGTTAATTCCAGTAATGTTAATAGTGATGGTTCTTGTATTTGCAAATTTTGAAATAACTACTCCTTCTGCATTTTATAGAGGTGTTACAGGAGAAGATGTAAATTTATCAACTAACGGAACTTGGGTTTCATTATCACATTGCGAGCAAGGATTGGTAAATGATACGGATTATCCAGTAAAAGTTTACAATTCTACCACTACATTAGTAGAAGATACGAACTACGAAGTAGATTACACAAATTGTAAAGTAAGATTGATTGATAATTCTTCATTTGGAGTATATGACTGTGATTATTACTATAAAGGACAAGGATATGCATCTTACGAAAAAACAGCAGATCAATCTTACAATGCATTTAGTATAGCTTCAATAGTGCCATTAGTGATTATAGCAGTGGTAGTAATTGGAATATTGCTCAAAGCTTTCGTTTTCTAAAATGTTTTGTTTTCTTTTATTTTTTTAAATTATGTTGGAAAGCATATATTTGCTATTTTCAGGAATAACATTTTGTTTGATTGTAATTTCTTTATTATTACCAATTTTCAAAAAACAACACCCAATTTTGGGTTTTATTTCTGCTCTGATGTGTTTCGTTCTTGCTATGGTTTCGGTAAATATAACAACTGTTCATTGTGAGCAAGCAACAAATTCTACAGGATGCTTCCAATACAGCTATGAAGACCCCACACTAACCTATTTCTGGGGAGGTTTTGGAATTATAATGTTTTTGTTTAGTGTTTTAATTACATTTGTATATAGTGCAGAAACTTTAGGTTCAGGTTCAAAATAAAGATTTCTTTCTTTTTTTCAGAATTTCAAAATTATTTTTATAATCATTTAACATTAAATGTTCTACATAACTTGAAAAACTTACTATTCTTTTTTTGTAATTTTTATTTATATTTGAAAGTTGATTTTGAATTTTATCCAATAGGAAAGGATTAACTTTTATTAATTTTGGTTTTTTTCTTCTCTTCCTTCTTATTTCCAGAGCAGTTTCCATAGTATTGCTACTGTGCATAAAGCCATAATAATAAATATGAAATTGTGAAACTGCGTAGGAACAACTGAAAATAAAGCTGTAACTCCTAACATAAGTCCAAGAACAGCCAGTAAACTTGCATTTTGTGTCTTAATATAAACCATTGAAAATCCTAATAAAAGTAATAAAACAATAAACCAACTTCCCATAACTCCAGTATAAACTCCAAAAATTGCTTGTATTATCTTCCCCTCCATCAACAAACTAAATAATTCTGTCATACTCCTTCATCAAATTTTCTTCCAGTAGCAAGCTGGAATATACCAATAATATAAATGAACCAAGCAATGCCTGTAAATAAGATAACCAAAGGAGAAGGAACTCCTATTTGATATAATAAAGTTGGCAATCCTAAAGTAGTTTTCCACAATACATCTAATATAAAAGATATGCTTGTTAAAAATAGTTGGGCTTGAGCATACCAGAAATCTATTGCTTCAATTCCTGTTTTTGCAGTTACTGAACTTGTTTTTTCCTGAAATTCTTTTGCTTTTTCTTCTGTAATTACTCTTAAATTTTCAGGTTGTGTATAATTTTGATAAACAGGAGTTTGTAAAGAACTTGGCGGAGTGTAATCTTCAAGCACACCAGATCCAGTTGCCAAACTTGAATAGAAACTTAACACTAAATTAAACAAAAATATACCCATCATCAACTCATACATTTTCATTTTCTCCTCAACCTTTCAGCTATTAAATTGACAATAGCAAATATAAGTGCAGTTGCCATAATCATAGGATTTGGATTCCACCAACCCATAAATGACATCACATATCCCATAATAACTATAAATACTCCAGCAAAAGAACCATTTACAGCTCCGAACATCATAGTTATTCCTATTAAAATTATGACAACAACAAATAATTGCCAAGTTAAACCAATTTCACTTTGAACATCACCAGCAAAAGGAAATTCAAATGGAAAGGATGTTGGAAACAAATTTTCTAAAGCAAATATCTGACCCCCAGATATTGAATGTTCTCCGTATATAGAATGTGCAATATGATACTCAACTCTATAAGTTCCATTAACATCTGGAACAATATATGTAAATTCTATTGTTGTGTGGTTTGTTGAACTTGCGTGATATAATAACTCTCCGCTTGTATAATTGTAAATCCATATTGAAGCATTAAGAGTTTGGTTAAGAGGATCTGAGACTCTCATATAAATTGTGTTTGTTTGATTGTTATATCCAAGAATAAATTTAAAATCTCCCACTGTATTTAAACTAACTGATGTTCCTATTGTAATCGTTTTAGTTAAATCAGTTGTATCAACATATAAAAGACCAATTCCTCTTTCTTCTTGTCCGTTATCAACATAAACCGAATATTTATCATCAACTATTAAATAAACTATTGCTTTACTTTCAGCATCCAATCTTCTTTCAGTAATTGTTGATAAAACTCCTTGAGTTTCTTTTTTAACTTTCAAAATTGTGGTGTTGCTTCCGAATTCTCCAGTATAATCATCCACAGTAAGCAACATCTGTGCAACTTGGTAATTATTTGCATCAACGAGAAACATTTTATAATATCCTGCACTTTCTGGAATAACTGTTCTACTATATCTTTCTTGAGGAGAATATTCAACATATACAGTTACTTCATCTGCTAAAGAACTTGTTGCGAAAGTTATTTTTGATGAATTAAATTCTAGATTTGAAGCAGTTCCTCCACTACAATATATTGTTAAATATTTTGTTGAATTCGGAGGCAGTCCTTGTTCTCCAGTAATTTCATCAAAAAATTCTAAAGTATATTTTTTGTCATATTCATTAACGCTGAATTCTACTATATCTGTCAATGCGTGCGTTCCTGCAAAATAGCCTGTGTTGTTTATAAAATAGTTGCCGAATAAAATCGTGAAGTTTGTATAACCTGTGTTGTTTATAATCACATAATATCCGTTAGTTGTATTTGTCCATACTGTTAAATTGTTTGATTTTGTGTTTGCATAAGCATATATATCTGATAAATCTGATTTAACTAAACTTTGATTAACCAAACCTGTAAAATTAAGAGTTGTTAAATTATAATCTGTATAGACAACAGAATAATAAGCAAAGGTTTGGTTTCCGTATTCTGTGTTTATACAACCATAAGGATATATAACATTTAAAGTTTTTGCTATAGAGGTGGGTCTATAGTTTGCGGTTTCTTCGGTTGAACAATTGAATATATATGTTCCGAAAGCATATGTTGATGTGTATGGACTTGAAACAATTATTCCATCTTTATATAGAGTTGGAGTTGTTTCTAAAGCAGAACAAGATATAGTTACTTGAGTTCCAACTTTTACTTGCCAAGAAGGGTCTGCAGTTAAAGTAACTGTGTTATTTCCTTTCGCCGTTAGAGTAAAATTTAACTCTTGATAATTAGTTTCGTTGTTTGTTATGTTTGTTGAATTTTGATAATAGTAAAGTGTATCAGAGCCGTCATCAACAGTAATATTTATTTCGCCATAAGGTATTGTATTCCATTCTAACAAAGCCGAGTTATTGTAAGTTCCTGAAAAAGAATCTGTTCCATTTGTAATTGAAACATTCCAATTAGTTGCTTCCGTTCCGTTATCGTAATAAACTGAAATATTTAAACCCATCCAGACATAATAATTTACGCTGTCTGAACTATTTAGCCCGTTCGCATCCACGCAAAAACAAGAAACATTATGAGAACCGCCTGTTTTACTTAATGTTGTTGTGAAGGTTTCTGAACTTTGATTTGTTTCTCCTATTAAATTACCATCTTCCGTAATGTTGCACTGATAATTTACTCCTGCCGAAGAATAAGTAGAAATATTAACAGGTATTGAGGTTGTGTAATATGTTTGATTTTTTGGGTCATTTATAGTTATTTCAACTCCGTGTTCCTCACTCCCAAAACTAACTGTTGGCTCTGGGTCGGCGTATTTGCGGACGAGAATCCAATCAAACCACTGACTTACATTACTTCCAGAACCTGCATAATCTCTAAATCCAAAAGGTGATGCTAAATTGTTGTATGTTGTATTGCTTCCCGAAGTTATTAACTCTAAATTTGCCGAAATATTATAAACATAACCATATACATAACCCGTAACCCATTTGAGTTCGTAAATTTGATATGTTCCTCTTTCCAAATAATAAGCAGGGGAAGTATAGTTTTGAGCATCCGCTCTACCAAGACCTAATTGAAAACTATGTGAGCCTAAGTAATTGAAACCTTCATAACGCCAAATATTATCTTCTCCTGTATGCCTGCCTATATAAAAATTTCTTGCATCTGAACCACTCCAATCACCTTTCCACTTAAACCGTGAAATATAAGGTCTGGAAAAACTTATAGTTGTATTTACACAATAATGGTTATAATTATAACTCCAAGCATACAATTCACCATTTGTTTCTGTAACCGAACAATCTGCTCCAGAGCAATATACAGACCATTTGTTTGTGTCTAAACTGTTGTCATCAAAATCATCAAAGAACTCAAAAACTTTTTCACCATCACTCACAGAACTCGCACTTGGATTTCCATAATACATATAAATTGTTGTGTTTGTGTTATTAGATAAAGAAGTTACATTAACCCAAATTGTTGCCTCCTGACTTGAAGAATTCCAACTTTCAATCCAATAATTTAATTCATCATCAGTTGAATTTGTGAATCTTATATCGCTTCCGTTATTGCTCCAGTTGAAATTTGAGCCGACATTTGAACTATTTAAATCAATTCTAACCTGATAATTTGTTAAATCTCCTGCTGTGTTGCTGATGTTAATTGCCTGCCGATAATCCCAGCCTGAAAGCCAAGCAAATGTTGGAGAAATGAAGAGAAATAAGACTGAACAAAAAATTAGTATCAACTCTACAGTTTTTTTGTAGTTTCTTTGCATCTTCATTACCACTCAAATATAGATGTAGATTTCTTTTTTCTTCTTGTCGGTTCTCCAAAAAATATAGAAGATTCTGCTGATCTAGTTAGTGATCCACTCATTCTTCTTAATGGAGCTAATTTTCTTTCCCGTTGCATTCTTTTTAGTCTTCTTATTCTTTCTTGTTCTCTGTGGTATCTATCAATTATTTCCAATCTCTCTCTTTCTTTTTTCAATTCTTTCAATTTTTGTTGATATTTTTGTAGTTGTTGTTGGCGTCTCTCCTCTCTTCTTTCCTTATATTTTTCCAACCATTCTTTTATTCTACCCATATTGACTATAAGGTTCTCTGCGTAAAGCAGAGACTATACCATAGATTATCAAACCGAAAATCAGAATTAACGGCCAATAGCTCCATACATTTTTTATCCAAGTAAATGTTGTTGCAGTTTCATTATTTGAAGACAAATGTTCTTCAAATTCAGGGAAAACATATCCGTTATATATTTCTGAAAAAATAATCCATAGAAATCCAGTTACGAATACTAAAACCAATATTACAATCCAAGCATACATTTGCCCTCTCATTTTTTAATCCTTAAAACTTTAACAATATTCGGAATTTGATGATGAACTTCCCAATACAATATTTTTCTTTTCCTTTCTTCTCTTTTGCTTCTCATAATAGGAAATCTTCCAGTAGGTAAAAATATAGATACTGGTGGGTTTGTTGGTGGAGGTCTTAATTCAAGTAATGGTGGTGTTGGAGGTGGAGTTCTTGTTGTTAGTCTTAATTCAGGTATTATTGAAGGTGGGGGTATAGTTCTTGTTGTTAATTTTGTTCTATACAAGAAACTTAAAGTAGGGATCTCCATAGGTTTTCTTCTTATTTGTTCTTCACCGACTTCTAATCCAACAACTGGTTTTGTAACCCTCTCTATTTTTCCTAATCCTCTCTCGGAAATTAACTGAACCAATCTCGGACTTCTTATCTGACTCTGTTTTGGTGTTATTGCCTTTACTCTTGGTTTTATTTTCACAGATTCTGTTATTTTCTCTTTAATTGGCATTTTCAAAGGTAATTTAACAGGTATTTCAGAAGGTAATTTTTCCTTTAATTTCTTTTTCAATTTTTCTTTTGTTTCAGACATTGGCTTGAGTGAAGATATTAAAGGTAACACAAAAATTTTTGGTTTCTTTAGTTCTTTTTCCTTTGCTTTAACACTTTCCTTAATTCCGATAACTTTTTTTGGTTTTTGCATAATTCTTTCCAATCCAACAACGGGAGAAGCTCCAACAATAGCTGGTGCTGGTTTAATTATGCTTTGTTTTCCTGTTAATTCTGGTTTTATTTTTGTTTTTGGTAAATTTTTTGGTATTTCCATAGATTTTAAAGTGAATGGTTTTGTTATTTTTGTTGTTACTAGATCCTTTACTGCTGATATACCTCCTATATGAGAAGGATGTTGTAATTCTTTTATAAATCCTTTATATAAATAATTTGAGGTTGGTGTTTTTT
>QMZV01000034.1 GCA_003663355.1 Candidatus Aenigmatarchaeota archaeon | reverse complement strand
TCAAGTAGAAGTTGGAATAGTTTACTCAAAAGAACTTCAACCAGATAAACCAGTAAACTTAATAAGGTTTGCAAACAAAGTTCCGCTTTTCTATCAGCAATCTGAGTGCGTAATTTATAAAGCAGTTGTTAAAACACAGTGGAAGAGATATGGTTTGCAACAGCCAAGTGGAAGTTTGCCTATAGGTCCTGTTGTTATACTCGTGCATGTAGCTTCTGTTTGGGTTCCATTTATCTCTGAAGGAAAACAAGCGATTGCCTCCTATCCAATGATTCTAAAAGAAATAAAACTTGGTTTGCTTGATATTGGCAGAAAACTAAAAAGATATCTTGCAACAGAGCAGAGAAGATATGCTAAGGAAAGAAGATTGAAAATTTTCAATAAATATGGAATAGAAATTGCAAATGCTTTAACAGAACTGACAAAAATGGATAAAAATTATATTGAAGAGTTAATTAAAAAAACAATTGAGAAAAGAGGATTATGAGAGAAGAAAAAAATGAGGTGGTTAAAAAATTTGAACTTGTTTTTGGAAGAGAAGTTCTTGAAGATTTAAAAAGAGGTGAAAATCCAACTTTGGAATTAGTTTCCAGAACTCTAAGCAATGCTTTTTTTGATGAAAAAAAAGGTTTAATAACTTTGGGAAACAAGAAGGAGAAGAGAAGTTTTTTTTCTTTAGGACAAGCGAAGAAGTTTATGCAGACTTTGTTGGTTGCTGCGCAATTGAAAAAAAATATTGAAGAAAAACAGCCAGCAATAGGTACAAGGCAATTGTTTTATTTATTGAAGCACACAATTCCTGGAACAAATGAAAATACTTTTGATGATCAGAAGACAGAAACTGATCCTATAGTTGAAGATATTGAAGTTACTTTAAATGTTTTAAGAGAACAAGTTGGTTTATTTGCAGTTCCAGATGGTTATATAGTTGGTCCTATGATTGCATATGATAGAAAAACAGGAGATAGTTTGGATTATACAAAAATGGGTTTGGGAGGAGGAGCAATTCCTGCAATGGTTGAAGATAATTTTTATCATATAAAAGAAATTTCAGCTGAATTCGTCCTTGTTGTAGAGAAATATCAAGTCTGGCAACTGCTTAATCAAGAAAAATTCTGGAAAAAAAATAATTGTTTATTGATGACTGGCAAGGGGCAATCTGCAAGATCTCCAAGAAGACTTCTTGCAAGATTAAATAGGGAATTCAATTTGCCTGTTTATGTTTTTACTGACTTGGACCCTTGGGGATATTATATTTATTCTGTTTATAAACAAGGTTCTATTAAGTTGGCTTTTTTTTCAGAAAAAGCAGGAGTTCCAAAAGCAAAATTCATCGGGTTATCAACAAAAGATATAGAAAAATTTGATATTCCAAAAACGAACTGGATAAAATTAAATCAGTTGGATTATAAAAGGATAAAGGAAATAAAAAATTATCCTTGGTTTAAGAAAAAAGAATGGCAGGAAGAATTAAGCAGATTAGAAAAGTTTGGGTATAAAGTTGAAAGTGATTCATTAGTCGCAAAGAATATAAGTTTCACCGCAAATACTTATCTTCCAACAAAAATTGAGAATAAAGATTTTCTTCCTTGAAAAATTTTATTTTGTTAAATTCTTGTATTTAATACAATCAGCTAAAAGTTTTAATTTATTAATATTTATGAGAGTGCCATTAACAGGAGCCTATGCTGCTGCTGAAGCAATGAGACAAATAAATCCTGATGTTGTTGCAGCTTATCCAATAACTCCGCAAAGTCCAATAATGGAATTATTCGCAAAATTTGTATCTGATGGAAAAGTGGATACAGAACTTATTACTGTTGAATCTGAGCATTCTGCAATGAGCGCTTGTGTTGGGTCTGCTGCTGCTGGAGCAAGAACCATGACCGCAAGTTCCTCTCAAGGGATAGCTTTAATGTTTGAAATTCTTCAAATTGCTGCTGGTTTGAGATTGCCTATTTTGATGGAGGTTGCTACAAGAGCTTTATCAAGTCCGCTAAATATTCATTGCGACCATTCAGATGTAATGAGTGTCAGAGATTCTGGATGGATTCAGATTTTTTGTGAGAATGCTCAAGAAGTTTATGAAAATACTTTGTTGGGACTAAAATTAGCAGAAGAAATTAAATTGCCTGCAATGATTATTCAAGATGGGTTTATTACTTCACATTCTGTTGAGGGTGTGAATATATTTGATGATGAAATTGTTAAAGATTTTGTTGGAGAATACAAACCAAGTTATTCCTTGCTTGATATAGACTATCCGATTACTGTTGGTGCCTTTGCTTTGCCTGATTATTATTTTGAAATTAAAAGGAAACAGGAGGAAGGTATGAGAGAGACAAAGAAAAAATATTTAGAGGTTGGAGATAAATTAAAAAAGATAACAAACAACAGTTATCCTTATTTTGAGAGTTATAAACTAAAAGATGCAAAATATGTAATTGTTGCTGCTGGCTCAACTGCAGGAACAATTAAAGAAGTTGTTGATAAAATAAGGGAAAAAGGAGAAAAAGTAGGTCTCCTAAAAATCAAATTATTCAGACCATTCCCAGCAAAAGAAATAAAAGAAACATTGGAAGATAAAAAAATTGCTGTTTTAGATAGGTCTCTATCTTTTGGAACTTTTCCTCCAATTTATTCAGAGATAAAAAAATTGATTCCAGATGTGCAAAGTTATGTTTACGGTTTGGGTGGTAGAGATGTTTTTTCATCTGATATTAAAAAGGTGTTTGATGACTTAAAAAATAAAGAAGTTTCTGATGAAATTAGGTTTTTGGGTCTTAGAGAGTAAATTTTAAATTTTCTTTATTCAACAAAAACCCCATTTACAACTCCATCCTGCCCTGGTCTTGAAGTAACTCTGACCTTTCCTTTCTCAGTTTTTAAAATTGCTCCTTTTGTAATTATTTTTTCTCTTTCAAATCTGAAATTCGCTTTGTTTTCTAGTACTTGCAGAATTTTATATTTTTTTCCTGCAACATTTACAAATTCTGCATTTAATAGTTTTAATTTAATGTTTCCGCCTCTGACTCTGTTCACTTTCACTTTATTTTTTCCAATTTTGGTTGGAATAAAATAACCTCCTCTTTCAAATTTCCTTTTCTTTCTGTTTCTTTTTGCTCTTCCTCCAGTTTTTTTTCTCCTGCTACTCAAATGCCAAAAGACCATAAAAATAAAACTTTAAAAAACTAAAAACAAAAATTTAAAAATCAATACTCGCCTTCTTCCTCTTCCCAATCTTCCATTTCGTCTTCATCTCCTTCGTCTTC
This sequence comes from Candidatus Aenigmatarchaeota archaeon, assembly GCA_003663355.1. Lineage (GTDB taxonomy): Archaea > Aenigmatarchaeota > Aenigmatarchaeia > QMZS01 > QMZS01 > QMZS01. The sequence goes on along the minus strand of QMZV01000034.1, from coordinate 4,519 downwards.
GTCGTATCTCATTTTTTTATGATGTAAATAAAATATTTAAATATTTCTGAAATTCAATATATATATCCAACAACCGAAAACAATATATAGTTTAATCTTATTAATTTAGGGGGAACCTAAAAAGAACTTAGAGAAAATTGCCTTGCTTTTTTTCCAAAAACATTTTCTAATTGGTTTTCCAAAAGTTTCAATTGCTCTTTTGTATAATTTGGAATATTGTATTGCTCTGCAATTTTTTTGCTTGCTTCGAGATATTTTGAGATTGTTCCCTCAGAAACTGTTAAAACAAGATTGCCCTTGCATTTCAAACATCTTCCAGAAAGCGGTGGTCTCCTATAAATTGCATTGCAATTGGTGCATCTAAAAGTTTGTTTGAAAAATGTTCTGAGATTTCCCTTCAAATCCTTTAAAAAATGAGTTGATAAAATTTTGTAGGCAACAAATTTTTCATCAACGCAATTCAATTTTTCTGCCAATTTTAACTGCATCATCACTTTTTCAATCATGTCTGCAACATCCTTGTATCTTGTCAAATGAACACCCATATTAAAATCTGTTGTTTCTGTTGTATAGCCAAGTTCAGAATATGGGTCTTTTGAATTAAGTTTGTCAGCAACTCTCTCAATGTTAATCTCCGATGGATAAACTTCTTCTTTTGTCTTTTCATAAAATTCTTTTGGATACTCAAAAGCAATATCAAGGTCGTAAACCTCATCATCCACTTCTCCCAAATTCAATGTTGTCGTTATTGTAAGCGGGGCATCAGATATGCTTCCTCTTTTTGCTGGTAAATATTCCTTTGAGAAATTCAACAAACAATCCAACATAAGCATAAGTCCGTTCTCTTCTCCATCGCACTGTCCAACAATCCAATTTAAAAATAAATTGTGTGTTTTTGGGACTGTTAAAGAATATGTATTTTTTATGTTCTTTTCAATTTCTTTTATTTCTACAATTGGATCCAAAACCATATTATCTATTACTTTATATTCATCTCTTCCTTTTAGATTTAACACAGCCTTTTCCAACTTTTCTCTCTTTCTCTTCAATTTAAAATTAATTTCCCTGTAAAATTTCTTTGCGAAAGAGGATTGAATATTCAAATAGTGCAATTTTGTTTTCGGAACTTCTCTTCCTCTTTTTAAATAAAAATCTGCAACTTTCCCCCTTTTCGGTGATTTAATTTCAGAGTAGATTGTAGAAAAAATACCAAATTTTAAGAGAAGCAATTCTATCTGCTTTAACAAAATTTTATTTACACTTACACATCTAACCCTCAAACCATCGGTTGAGCCGTCTCCGTCATAATAGCCCTGCAGTATATATTTAATTTTTTCTTTAGGAAATAACATAAAAAATTCAAGGGATTTGTTATATGCATTAGAACCAAGGGACAAATAGTTTGTAAAAAGATAATAAACAGATTTTCCGGAAATAGTGAAACTTTCCCTTGATTTATAAGGTTTTACATCAAAAATCTCTTTTATATATTCTTCTACTCTTCTCCTATTTTCAGGATCAGAAACAGAAAAACAAATCTGATAATGTCTATTTCCTTTTCTCGCATATCCCTCAGCAATATAAAATCCGATTAGATACATCAATTTCTCATCTATTTTTAAAATCGCCGGAATAGAAACTTTTTCTTTTTCAAAACCAATTTTTGCTTTTTGTAATAGATTCTTTCTATTTAAAGAAAAGTCCTCACAAATACTATTAAAAACTTTTAAAGGAATGCTATCCCTAACAAAATAGTTAAAAAAAGTGTGATAATTTATTCCTTTTAGTTCGGCATATTTCTTTAAATTTTTGATTTTGTTTTTTATCTCCTTTGAAATTCCTCTAATCATCACTTTCTCTCTATTTTTAAAATATTCAACAACATTTATCTCGTTAATATCTTTTTCTGGGATATCAAACTTCAGGGGAACTGCAAAATTTTGTCCTATCTTTAATTTGTTTGCTTTCACTTTTTTTAAACCATTCTCATAAATAAAAAAATTGTGTGTTCTTGTTGTAATGATTTCTCTATTTGACTTTGTTTTGATTTTTATAAATTTAAAATCAGATTTATGTTTTGATAGAACAGAAATATTTCCTAATTTGAGTTCTCCTTCTCTATAATTTAAAATTTTATCCTCGGTGGTGGTTATTTTTGTTTGAAACAAATCAGCAATCTCATATCCATTTTCTTTAATTTTATTTTCAACATATTTTCCAATTTCAACAAATTTAATTTTCCCTTTTGAATATATAGGGATTACTTCATCTGGCAGGAAACAATCCCTCCTCGTTGCAGCAAACAAGTAAGGATGGGCGTAATGGCATCTGTTTGCCGTAAATCCAATCAATCTGCAAACTACTGGAGAAATGGTATGCGGAGCTATATTTAAAAACAAATGCCCTATCAAATCTTCCTTCTTTTTCGCATTGTAAAATGGTTTAATTTTATAAAATTTTTCAAGTTCTTCATCAACAAACTTTGATATGGATAAAAAATAATCGGCAGCGCTTTCTTCTCCGTAATTTGAAATTATAATATCCTGCGGGAAAAGTTCAAGAATTTGATTCTCATCCACTAATTCTTTTCCATAAATATCTTTTTTATAACCCAATTCTCTCAATTTTTCAATTGAAGTCTGGATTTCTTTTGGCTTAAAATGTGTTAGCGGAGCATTGACCATGTCATATCTTATTGTCCCGTCTCTGAAAACATAAAGATTATGTTTTGCTCTCAAAATACCTTTTTCTATTGGCTCTGGGACTTTATGTTTTGAACTGGTTCCTCTTACACCTTTTATCAATGTTAATCTGGATTCATTCAGATTTTTATATGCTTCGTTCAGCAATCCAGCAACATTTATTTTCTTTTTAACAACTTTTGGAAATTTCAGATGTTTTCCGCATCTCAAACAATATGGAAAAATTGAGGAGCCATGTTCAGGACAGGTAAATTCACTTACTTCTGTTACAAGTTGGGAAACTTCAACTAAATTTCTCATCTTTCCTCCTTCCTGACCAACCGGAAACAAAACTTGAGGAGAACCCTTCATTTTTCTTTCCTGCGCTTTCTCAGGCCTCCCCATTCTCGCTCCTATGTATCTCGTAAGTTTCTCTTTAATTTCAAGTTTTGAAAATTTGTTCACAAGTTCAAACCCTGTTAAATCACTTTTTCTTAATTCTTTTAAATCAATTCCCTCAAATGTTTTTAAAAGGGGCAAATAATCTTCAATTACAATATATAATTTATCCGGCGATACATAATGCGGAATAACAGCTTTTTCAAGCAGTTTTTTTCTCTCATTATTTTTCAAAACCAATTTATTATCTTTTTTTTCTCCGGAATTTAGATATTCTATTAAATCAGACAGTTCTTCTGAGGAAAAATCATTATAAAAATACAAATATTTTGGGTGCAAAGGAATAATCTGAGAAAGTTTTATTGCTTCTTCTGCACTTATATCTTTTGGATTCCTTAATAATTCATCAACTCTCTCCTTTCCAATCAATTTTTGAGCCTCATCAAGCTTCTCTTTTAAATCAAATCTCCAGACTTCTTCTACATAAGGACTTTTAATCAGTTTTTCCCCGTTTTCATAAAAATCTCCAAAAGATATTAAAATATCTCCGATAAACAGAATTTTATCAATTTCAGGCCTGATTTCTCTTGCTTTTGTTTGAGAATCTACTTTTATAACATCTCCGTTTTTTAGTTTAACAACAGGACCTTCTATACTGTCACAGACTGCGACGGTGCAACTTTTTCCTGGGAGTTCAACTTTCATTTGCGAGGCTATTGCCGGAAATGAATCAAGTATTTCAAGGGTTGCTGGATGAAAACCAAAACATCCAGACCCCGTATTTCTGCTTCTTCCATATCTCAACCTGAATCCTCCTCTTAAATTTGGCATTGAATAAATTGGCCTTCCTGCTGGAACCTCTTCAAGGAATTTATATTTTGTTCCTTCTGTATCTGCAGTTTTATCTTTCTTTAATTTAATAAAATCTTCCAGCCATTTCCAAGTATCTGTTAAATTAAATTGATCTCCGTATTTTTTCAATTTTTTTAGCAATTTATTTGCTTTCAAAGGCAGGCCATCCAAATAAATCAGGCACATTCCACCTCTTATTCTTGTTGTTTCCGCTCTTTCCAGATCTTTGTGTCTTGAAACTTCTCTTTTTTCTGTTGGTTCTCCGGTGATGCATATAGGAACATTTTTAACTAAAAAGTAGATTTCTTCCTCATTTGGTTTGTACTGCTTTCTTGTCACATAATTTATATAATCAGTAACTTCTGCGTAATATCTTTCTATCTCCTGTTTTGTTGGCACATATCTGTTTAGTCCAAAAGTTTTTCTTAAATAATCTGCAATAAATAGAGTAAATACCTGCGAAGTGCCTCCTGCCGTCCTTATTGGACCAGCATAATAAACATAAAGAAAATTTTCCTTTTTGTCTATTTTTACTCCGGTAATTCCTTCTATTGGTGCCGCAACAACTCCTTGAGTATTATAAGCGC
>QMZV01000033.1 GCA_003663355.1 Candidatus Aenigmatarchaeota archaeon | reverse complement strand
GAATTTGAAAGAAAAGTTAATTTATGCAATTCTGAAATTTTGTCAGCAAGATGAGAATCCGCTGAAAGACCGAGTTCAAGAAAAGAAATTTTGTTTGAATATTTTCCATAACATTCTTTTAGTGAATTGTAGTGCGCATAAACCCCAAAATAGGGAGTAAAAGCATGAGCAGGACCAAACAAGCCTTCGCATTCAAAAACAAATTCAGCAATTTCTTCTCCGCTAATGGAAAGGTGCGGTCTCCCATCCGCATCCAGATTATTTGAATATTTCATGAGTTTTTCTCTTAATTCCTCTACTTTTGAAAAGGAAGGCAATAAAATAACATGATGCACTCTGTCAAATGTCTGAACTTCTGTTTGCAGGACAAATTTTGTTTCACTTCCATTATATTCATAAATTCCTTCTCCCTTCAGATTCTCTTTCAAATGCGAAAGCCATTTATTGTGCAGACAATCTCCAGTTCCAAGCAATTGAACTCCCTTTAATTTTGCCTGTTTTGCAAGAACCGGAATCTCCATTTTGTTGGAAACTCCTCTCGCATATTTTGAATGAATGTGCAAGTCTGCATTTATTTCAAAGAAATTCATAATCATTTATTTTTTCTTAACAAAGTTTTTACAATTTCCAAGAACTCTTTAACTGCAGAAATTCTAATGAAGACATCAAAAACATCTTTTTCAGATAAATCATAATATTCGTGAGACAGCAAATTTCTATAAAAAACCAGAGTGGATAATTTTCTTTCTAAGTCTCTGGAGATAATATTATTTCTACAAAGAAGCCTGAAAATATCTTTGTAAGTAGATGGCATACCCAACTTATTTGCAGATACTATCTCATCACCCAAATCAATTGTTCTGTTTGTTATTGAAAACAGAATCATGGATAAAGAATAAAAGTTTTTACGGTCTTTTAAATCTTCCTTACTTTTTATGTTTAAATAATCCAAATCCTTAAAATATCTTTCTATATCCTCAATTATCTTGGTAATTCTTTCTATATCATACATGTTTATCCAAAATTCTGCGATAGTGCCTGTTAAATATAGGTTTAAAGTCCAGATAAGATTTAACAATGCTACCTCTTGTCCTGTGCAGAAACAGTTCATCTTTTTGATATAATAATTTACCTTCCTTAAAAACCCTGAACTGGATATTCAAAGGCAAATCAGAGAGTATGGAAATATCCAATTTCTTTGAAGAGTAACTTAATATCTTTTCCTTCACATTTTTCTGGATATCTTTATCTGTAATTACACAAATATCTATATCAGAAAAAGGTTTTGTTTTTTTCTTTGCATAAGAACCAAACAAATAAATTCCTTCAACTCCTTTTATATTTTTAATTTCATCCACAATAGACTTAATTTTATTATCCATAAACTATTAGTTTATTTATAATAATTCAAAGAAATTCATATTCTAAAATCATCTCCTCAATTTCTCCAAATAAATATCCAAAATTGTTGCATTCTGAATCCAAGTGTTTGGAATATCCACAATCAAACTAATTATTAAAACACTTGCCAATTGTCCAAAAACCGAAGAATATCCTGTAATCAGTAAAATAGCTATTAAACCAACCATGCTTGTAATACTCATTGTCAGTCCGGTTTTCAAGGCACTCTTATATTGTTTGTCAAAGTTTTCATGTGATTTGAGAACTCTCGTTGTAAGCAAAATATCCGAATCTACGGAGTAACCAAGCACCATCAGAAGAGCGGTAAAAGTTGCAATAGAAAGTTTTATTGAAAGGATATTCATCAAAAACAGAGTAATTACAATGTCTGAAAAAGCGCAAAGAACCATAGCAAAAGACGGAATTAAAGTTCTGAAAAGAATAAATATTATTATTGCTATTGCAACAAAAGCAAAGATGATGGAATAGATAATATCATTCAAAATATTAGCACTTAATTTTGGATCTATCTTGCTGATTTCATAGTTTTTAATTTCAAGGGTTTTGTTAATATCTTTTATTAACTGATTTGTGTCAATTCCAGAACATTCTACAGATAATTGAGTTTCTATTGCACTTGTCGTTGTATAGGCAGCAACTTTATATTCTTTTTGCAACATATCCCTTAAATCCGAAATTTCATCAAAACTTGCATTATAAAAAGATATGGTAATCAAGTTTCCTCCTTTTAACTCAATACTTTTATCAATAAAAAAACCAGTTGTAATTTGTTTATAACTCAGAAATCCCAGACTGATTATTAAAAAAATTATTGTGAGAAAAATAAGTTTTCTATTCATATAAGACTTTTCTTTTAAAAAAATAAAAGAAGTTGATAAAAATAAACAAATTAATATTATGACAGGGGATCTATTTATTGATTTATGTTTGATTATTATCCTCGCAACTGTTATTTGCGGATTTATGAGATTACTTAAACAGCCTTTATTAATCGGATATCTTCTTACAGGCATTATAGCAAGTTTTTTTGGTATTGTTCCATCCGGAGAATCTCTAAACCTGTTTTCACATATTGGAGTTGCTCTCCTTCTCTTTGTGATTGGTCTCAGTTTAAATCCAAAGATAATAAGAGAGTTAAGCAAACCTTCTTTGATTACGGGAGTTGGACAATTTGTTATAAGTACAATACTTGGATATATAGTTTGCATTTATTTTGGTTTTACAGCAATAACTTCTTTGTATATTGCAGTTGCTTTGTCATTTAGCAGCACAATTGTGGCGATGAAGATTTTATCAGACAAAAAGGATACTGAAACTTTGTACGGTTATTTGTCAACGGGATATCTAATTATACAGGACCTAATTGTAATTGTTATCTTAATGATAATTACTTCTCTTTCAAGCGGAGTTGGTATTATAAATATTGCTTTTGAAACTATTTTAAAGGGAATTGGTTTGTTGGGTATTTTGTTTTTAATTGGAATTTATATTTTGCCAAAAATTACGGAATTAGTTGCAAAATCCCAGGAATATTTATTGTTATTTTCTCTTGGATGGTGTTTTGCATTGTCTGTATTGTTTTACTACATGAACTTTTCTATAGAAACAGGGGCATTAATTGCTGGAATCACTCTATCTCTATCTCCATTCCGGTATGAGATAAGTTCAAAAATGAAACCAATAAGAGATTTTTTCATAATATTATTCTTCATCGCAATAGGATCTCAGATCACTCTTGGGAGTATTAATCAGTATCTTACAATAATATTAAGTTTATCCATATTAATACTTTTTATAAAACCGCTGATCATAATTTCCATTCTTGGATTTTTGGGATATGCAAGAAGAACAAGTTTTCTTACCGGAGCAACATGCGGAAATATAAGCGAATTCTCGATAATTATGATAGCTTTGGGAATTAGCAGGGGGATTCTTCCACAGGAGATGTTATCTGTAATTACCATTATTGGTTTTATAACAATCGGCGGTTCAAGTTATTTTATGCTTTATTCAAATCAATTATATTCCTATCTATCTAAATACCTTAAAATTTTTGAAAGAAAAAACAGGAGGATTGATGCCAAGCATAGATATAAAGAAAGCGATTATGAGATAATCCTTTTCGGTTACAATAGAATAGGTTATGATATATTGAAATCACTAAAGAAACTAAAAAAGAAATATTTGGTGGTTGATTACAATCCTGTAATAATAAGAAAATTGATAAGAGAATCAATAGATTGCAGATATGGTGATGCAAATGATTACGAATTATTGGATGACTTGAGATTGTCGGAAGTAAAAATGGTTATATCAACAATACCTGATTATGATACAAATGCTGTGTTAATCAAAAAAATAAGAGAAACAAACAAAGATGCAATAATTATTGTTGTATCGCATAATATTGATCAAGCTATGGATTTATACGAGATTGGAGCAACTTATGTAATTACACCTCATTTATTGGGAGGGCATCATGCATCCATGATGATTGAAGAATATGGTTTTGACATGAAAAAGTTTTTGAAAGAAAAACTAAACCATATTGAAGATTTAAATCGCAGGAGAGAGTTGGGTCATAACAAACCAAAACACGAGAGAAGGTAGATTATAAAAATAAAAACTTTCTTTTTTTATTTAATATTTTCAGAAGATCAAAAACAATTATTACAGATAAAGATACTAAGCCAGCAACAATTACATTATATATTCCTATTGGAACGGTTTCAAATAGGTGATTTAGCGGAGAGTAAATTATTAAACTTGTTAACAGAATTGATGCCGCTGAGGCATAGACCAGATATTTGTTAAAGAATAAAGGTGCCCTATATACTGGAATTTTAAATGATCTGAAATTAAATGCATTTGCTATTTCAAACAATATTAAAACTAACAGACCAGTTGTTCTGGCTGTTGCAGTAGCCATATTCTCTGCAATACTTTTGGCCAAAAGAGATACAAATGTAAAATAAAATACCCCTAAAGTGCCAATTCCCATTATTGTTCCAGAAATTAGGATTAATAAAAGCAATTGTTTATTTATAATGGATCTTTTCTTTGGCTTTGCTTTCATTATTCCATAAGATGGATTAAAACCCAAAGTAATTGCTGGCAGATCATCCGTAACGAGATTCATAAATAAAATCTGCAGGGCGAGCAATGGCAGAGGCAAACCGAATAATATTCCGAAAAATATCACAAATAATTCGGCATAGTTGCAGGAAAGCATATAAGCAGTAACTTTTTGTATATTGCTGAAAATCGTTCTTCCTTCTTTTATGGCAGAAACAATTGTAGCAAAATTATCATCCTTCAAAATCATGTCTGCCGATTCTCTTGAAACATCTGTTCCCTTTATGCCCATCGCCACACCAATATGCGCTTCTTTTAAAGCAGGAGCATCATTTACGCCATCTCCAGTCATTGTAACAATTTCCCCATTTTGTTTAAGAGCCTTCACAATTCTTAACTTATGTTCCGGTCTGACCCTTGCAAATATTATAATTTTATTTACAATTTTTGATAGTTCATCATCCGTTAGTTTATCCATTTCCTCTCCAGTGATGACTTCTCCAGAAAGACCTATTTCTTTTCCTATTTCAACAGCAGTTTCTTTGCTGTCTCCAGTAATCATTTTAACTTTTATTCCGCTTTCTTCGCAAGAAATTATGGTTGGTTTAACTTTTGCTCTTGGGGGGTCTTCTATTGCAACCAAACCCAAAAAAATTAGATTATTTTCAAAGTTGTTCTTGTCAAGAGAAGAAGATTCTTTGTAGGCAAAGGCAAGAACTCTAAAGGCTTTTGATGTGTAAGTTTTGTTAAAGTCAAATATCTTTTGTTTTTCTTTTTCACTCAGTTTAATAATTTCATCTCCCTTTTGCACAAATTTGCATTTTTTAATTAAAACTTCGGGAGCGCCCTTTGAATAAACAAAATTCTTTCCTCTTTCTCTGCACAGGACAGACATCATCTTTCTCTCAGAACTAAACGGAATCTCTTCCTTTCTAGTAAATTTTAAATCTTCCATAAAAATTCCTCCTTTTGCTGCCATTACTAATAAAGATGCTTCTGTTGGAGAGCCTCTTATTTTATATTCTCCGTCTTTTTTTTCAATTTTTGCATCATTGCATAAAATTGCGGATTTTAAAAGAAGATTGAGACAAGTATTTTTTTTAGGATCTATCTTTTTATTATCTAAGAGCAAGTTTCCTTTCCCTTCATATCCTGTTCCTGTAACACTGATAATTTTGTTGTCTGTAAATATTTTTTTTACCGTCATCTCTCCCTTTGTTATTGTCCCTGTTTTATCCGCACATATCACAGTAGTTTCTCCAAGAGTTTCAATTATTGACATATGGTTTACTATTGCATTTTTCTTTGCCATTCGGTAGGCTCCTAAACTAAGAATTGAGATGAGAGCGACAGGCAAACCTTCCGGAAATGCAGAAACAGATAAGGCAATTACCACAAGAAGTATCTCTATCAGAGCGCTGTAAGTATGCGGCGTTCTTATCAGCATTAAAATCCCCGTTAAAATGGATATGGTTATTGCTATAAACGCCATATATTTTGCGATCTCATTGACTTTTTTTTGCAGAGGCAGTTCTTTTTCCGCTTTTGAAATCATTCCGGCAATTTTTCCGAATTCTGTATTCATTCCGGTATGCAAAACCTTTGCGACACATTTTCCGTTAACAACATAAGTTCCCATGAATATCTGATTATCTCTTTTGTAGTTTTTCTCATTTTTTGTGGCGAATTTTTTGATTTCTTTTGATTCTCCAGTCAGAACGGATTCATTAACTCTTAATTCTTTTTCTTCCAAAACCAAACAATCTGCTGGAATTTTCTCTCCTGTTCTTAAAACTAGAATATCCCCAGGAACTATTTTCCTTGATGGTATCTCAACTTCTTTCCCGTCTCTTATAACAATAGAAGTTGGCGTAATCATTTGTTTTAGGGCCTTAATTGCTCTCTCTGCTTTATATTCCTGAAAAAATCCAACCGTTATAAGGATTAATATTATTATTGAAATAGCATATCCAGTAATAAATTTTCCAACAAGAAAAGATAATACTGTCGCAACAAATAACAAATATATCATGAAATTTTTCTTTATCTGTTTCAAAATAATCTGGAAAGGAGAAATTTGGAGGAGTTCTTTTATTTCATTATATCCGTATTCTCTAAGTATTTTGGCGGCTTCTTTTTGAGTAAGACCTTTTAATTTCTTCATAATTTAAATTTTTCTGAGAGTTTAAATGGATCAAAAGAAATTACAGAATTTCCATACAATTCCATTCCTCCGATATCCGAACTTTTATCTTCCAAGTTTCCTCTGTCCACTAAATGAATAATCCAGTAATTTTCTATTTTATACAATGAAAGATTAAAGGACTTAACTCCCAATCTAAAGTAATTTTTTATTATTTTATAAATTAAATCAGACAAATTTGCAAATCCTTTTTCCTTTGAAAAAATAACAATCTCTTTCTCTTTAACAGGAGTCAAATAAAAAAGCATTTTTGTCCCGTTTATTTCCCTTAAAAGACCTAAACTTTTATGCACTCTGAATAAATCAAGAAAATAATCTGAATTGAATTTTTGTTTGTATTTTTCACTTATTTCCTCAAGTTTTTTCACTTTTCCATATTTCATTTTTGAACTTGTTAATTGCATGTGACCATGAATTATTGAAGCCCCGCTTCTCCATAAACAGTTCCAGATCAGGAAATTGTTTTTTGCTTCCTTGTCCAGTTTTTTTACTTCCAAAAACCATTTTTCTGCTGTTTCAAAATAATCTCTCAACCATATTTTCCTTATTTTCAGAGGATTGTGCTCTTTAAAAATGATTAAACTATGAAAATAATCATATTTTGCAATATTGCTTGCAGTTATGCAATATTTTCCCTTTATTCTGCCGAAAGAATCTGAAGGAGTGAAATTTTCTGGATTACAGAAAAGGCAGTTCTTTTTATTTTCCAATTCTCTTTTGTTTATTTTTATTTTTGGCAATGGTCTGAGACTCCTTAACTCATTAAACAAACTTCCTTCTCCAGTAAAATTATTGTTTATTGATATTATTTTTTGATTCTCTACTTTTTTCAAAGAGTTAAATCTTATTTTTACAAATTCTCTCATTTTATCAGGTAAAATTAATTTGCTTTCAGACAAATTTACAGAATAAAATCTGTTGAACAATTTTCTTTGTTTTTCTGGAAGTTTGTTTACTAATTCTAACAGATTTGTTATTTTTGCTTCCATAATATCTCATTGTCAAAAAATAAATGTCAATTCTTTATAGAACAAATTTTATCCTTCATTTCTTTCAGAACAATCTCAACTATTTTTCTAACATGTTACATTATAATGATATTGGGACAAAACTCTTTTAGCAATCCATTTAATTAATCTTTAACAATAATCACATAAGCTCTCTTTCCAATATATTTTTTCTGGACATCAACTTTGGCTGAATTTCCAAATGGAGTGACAACTTTTTCATAGACTACAATAACTTTCT
>QMZV01000032.1 GCA_003663355.1 Candidatus Aenigmatarchaeota archaeon | reverse complement strand
CCCCAGGTAAAAAAGAAAACCGACAGAGAGAGACCGGCAAGAATTGACAAAATTATTGGGCTCTTCTTTTTAAGATTGTTTGCATCAACTCTGTTGTAAGCAGACAGGAACAAGGCAACTGTAAGAAGAGAAAACAAAATAACCATGCAATCTGTATCAAAAAATCCAGCCATTGACCTTGATAGAAAGGAAGGAGTAAGACCAATGAAAAATGCCGCAAACAAACCTGCTTTGTTAGAATATAATTCTTTGCCAATCCAGAAAGCAGGGAAAACAGAGAGAGCGGCAACAAAGGCGGGAAACCAGAATAAGAACCTGTAAAAATCAATTCCTGTAAAAAAGTGGACTACTTTGTAGGAATATGCGGCAGCATAAGGAAAAAATCCAGGATTGAATTTTCCATATTCAGGGTGCAATCTTAAGGGATCATATTTCGGAATATTGTCTTCTGCAATGTATTTTGTCATTCTGTACCAGAAATGGGGGTCTGCAGCTAATAAATAAGGCTGATTAACTGTTGCCAATCTGATTGAAAAACTCAAATAGAAAATTCCGAGAAGAATTAACAAAGAAATTGCTGTTCTGTGTTTGTTCAAAGTTTGCAGTATTTTTGATAAATCCAAAGAAATTTCTTTTTCTTCAACCATAAATTACTAAAATTTTATTTTAATTCAAGTTATGAAAATCGGAATAATTGGTTTGGGTTATGTTGGTTTGATTACTGGGGTTGGTTTTGCTTCTCTTGGAAATAAAGTATTTGGAATTGATGTTGATGAGAAAAAGGTTGAGAAAATAAATAAAGGAGAGAGCCCGATTTATGAAAAAGATTTGGAAAGGAAATTAAAAGAGATTAAAGAAAATTTTACAGCAACAACAAAAATAGAGGAATTGAAAGATTGCGAAATAATTTTTATCTGTGTTGGAACTCCATCAAAAGAAGACGGTTCAATTGATTTGAAATATGTTAAACAAGCAGCAGAAGACATCTCAAAGATATTAGATTCATACAAAGTTATTGTGGTTAAAAGCACGGTTATTCCAGGAACAACAGAAAGTTTAATTAAAATTTTGGGAAAAAAGGTTGGAAGAGATTTTGGTTTGGCAATGAATCCAGAGTTTCTTAAGGAGGGTTCTGCTCTAAAAGATTTTTTTGAGCCAGATAGAATAGTTGTTGGCTCTTATGATGAAAAAACAAAAGAAATTTTAGAAGAATTATACAAAGATTTTAATTGCCCAAAAATTTTTACAAATATAAAAACTGCAGAAATGATAAAATACGCTTCAAACTCTTTCTTGGCAACCAAAATATCTTTTATAAATGAAATCGGAAATATCTGCAAAAAATTGGGGATTGATGTTTATGATGTTGCAGAAGGAATGGGTTATGATAAGAGAATTGGAAGAGAATTTTTAAATGCCGGAATTGGTTTTGGGGGAAGTTGTTTTTTAAAGGATATGAAAGCTTTAATTGCAAAGGCAAAGGAAATTGGTTATGACCCAAAACTTTTAAAAGAGGTAATAGAAATTAATGAAAAACAACCTTTAAAAATAATAAAATTATTGAAAAAACATATTCCAAATTTAACTGGAAAGGAAATAGGGATTTTGGGTTTATCTTTCAAAACAGAAACAGATGATATCAGAGAGTCAAGGGCAATTCCAATTGTTGGGAAATTATTAGAAGAAAAAGCAATTGTAAAAGTTTATGACCCCAAAGCAATGGAAAATTTTAAAAAATTATATCCTCAAATAAAATATTGTTCCTTAGATGAAGTTTTAAATTCAGAAGCAATTTTAATTTTAACAAAATGGAAAGAATTTGAGAATTTGAATTATAAAGGAAAAATTGTTATTGATGGTAGGAGGATTTTAAAAGCAAAAGAGGCTAAGATTTATGAAGGTGTTTGTTGGTAAATAATTTAATATGGTAGAAATGCTTAAAGTGCAGTGTAGATAACAAAGTTATTATGAATAAAGAAGATTTAAGTTCTACAATAGAAACATTAGAAATACTTTCTGATAAAGAACTTAGAGAGCAGATTAAAAAAAGTGAACAAGACATAAATGAAGGTCGTGTTTATGAGATAAAAAACGAAAAAGACTTAAAGAGATTGTTAGGATTTGTATAAGATTGTATATACTAAAAATTTTGAGCATTCATAATTATGAGTATGCTCCCTTTAGTATGAAAATTAAAAAAGCCGTTATTCCAGCGGCAGGTTTTGGAACAAGATTCTTGCCAGCAACAAAATCAATGCCAAAGGAAATGCTCCCTATAATTGATAAACCAGTAATTCAGTTCGTTGTTGAAGAGGCGATAAGTGCTGGAATTGAAGATATTATTATTATAACCGGAAGAGGAAAAAGAGCAATAGAAGATTATTTTGATTCAAGTCCTGAATTGGAATTGCATCTGCAGAAAAATGGAAAAACAGAAATACTAAAGGAAATAGAAGATATTTCAAATCTTGCAGATATTCATTATATTAGGCAGAAAGAACCTCTTGGTTTAGGGGATGCAATTTTGAAAGCTGAGAAACATATTGGAAATGAATCTTTTTCTGTTTTACTCGGAGATGATATTATTGTTGATAAAAACGGAATTCTGCAATTAATGAAAGAATATGAAAAAACAAATTGCAGTATTATAGGTGCTGAAGAAGTCCCATTTGAAAGAATTAGCAAATATGGGGTTCTTGATGTTGAAAAAGTGCAGGATTTGCTTTTTGTCAAGGACCTCGTTGAAAAACCAAAAAAAGAAGAAGCTCCTTCTAATTTGGGAATTATCGGAAGATATGTTTTAACTCCAGAAATATTTGATTGCATCAAGCGAACAAAACCCGGTTATGGAGGAGAAATACAACTAACAGATGCCTTAAAATTGCTTTTGGAAAAACAAAAAATTTATGCAAAAATAATTGAAGGAAAAAGATATGATATTGGAGACAAATTTAATTATATTAGGGCAATTTTGGATTTTGCTTTAAGAAGAGAAGATTTAAAAAAGAGTGTTGAAGAATATTTGAGTAAAATTGTATAGGATTAGATAGAACAGGTTTTGTTTTGTTGTTGAGACAATTTGGATTATTACAGTGTAATAATTTCAAACTTAAAGCTTGAGGAGATGTTTTGTAAGGATAAATAACCAGCTAAATTTATTTACTCAAATTTAGTTGAATATATTATGGAGAAAACGAAATTAGAAAAACTGAAAAAATTTTTGAATAAAGAAAAAAAAGTAAGAATAGCTTATCTGTTTGGCTCTTTTGCTACTGCAAAAGAAACAAAGCTCAGCGATGTTGATATTGGAATCTTGTTTGAGCAATCTTTAAGTAAAAGAGAAAAATTTAATTTGCAATTAAAGTTGATTAATGAGATTGCAAGTATTTTAAAAAAAGAGAAGATTGATTTAGTAGATATGGATAATGTTTCCATCTTGCTGAAATATAATATAATCAAAGAAGGATATATTCTGAAAAATAATAAAGAAAGAGCAAAGATTGAAACCAAAATATTGTCAGATTATCTTGATATGAAGTACTATTTTGATAGGCACACAAAGTTTGCAATTGAAAGAATTGCAGATAAAGGATTATTATGAAGAACGAAATTATTAATAAGTTGGAAAGATTGAGAGAATATGTAAAAATATTAAGTTCTTATAAAAAATGCACACCCCAGCAAATAAAGAAAGATGTTATTTTGAGGGGAGCAATAGAGAGATATCTGCAAATTTCTTTAGAATGCTGTATAGATATTGGAGAAATGATAATTTCTTATGAAGGACTTAGAAAACCAGAAACATACAAAGAAATTATGGAAATTTTGGGTGAAAAAGGCATTATTCCAAAAAAATTCGCAAAAGAATTTGCTGAAGCAATAAAATTTAGAAACTTGCTTGTGCATATGTATGAAAGAATTGAGGTAGAAAGACTTTGCAATTACTTGAAGAATAATTTAGAAGACTTTAACAAGTTTGCTAAATTCATAGCAAATTATCTTAAAAAATGAGAATTTTGGTTACAGGAGGGGCTGGTTTTATTGGTTTTTATTTAGCAAAAAAACTATCTGAAAAAGATGAAGTTGTGGTTGTGGACAATCTCTCTGATTATTATGATGTAAAATTAAAAGAAGCTAGGTTGGAGCAAATAAAAGATAGAGTAGAATTTCACAAAATAGATATCTCAGATCTCAGCTCTCTTAAAAAAATTTTTGAAAAATATGAATTTGATTTAATCTGCCATATTGCCGCGCAAGCAGGTGTTAGATATTCCTTAATTAATCCCTGGATTTACGAGAAGTCCAACATTCTCGGCACTTTGAATATTTTTGAACTAACTAAAAAGTTTAATATTAAAAAAGTGATTTATGCTTCTTCATCTTCTGTATATGGAGGCAATAAAAAAGTTCCTTTTTCAGAAGAAGACAAAGTAGATAAACCAATTTCTTTGTATGCTGCAACAAAAATAGATAATGAATTAATGGCCCATACTTATCATTACCTATATAAAATAGATATGATAGGATTGAGATACTTCACTGTCTATGGTCCTTTTGGAAGGCCAGACATGGCAATGTTCAAATTTACTAAAAATATTTTTGAAGATAAGCCAATAGAGGTTTACAATTTCGGCAATATGAAAAGAGATTTCACATATATAGATGATATCATAGATGGCACAATTAAAGCTATTAATTTTTGTTTAAATAACAATGATATTTGCGAGATAATTAATTTAGGGAATTCAAAACCTATAGAATTAAATTATTTTATTAAACTTCTTGAAAAAGAAATTGGCAAAGAGGCGAAAAAAAATTTGTTGTCCCTTCAACCTGGAGATGTTCTTGAAACATATGCGGATATAACAAAAGCCAAAAAAATTCTCGGATGGGAACCAAAAACTGAAATAGAAGAAGGTGTGAAAAAATTTGTGGAATGGTATAGAGATTATTATGGAAAATAAAATTATTTGTGTGGTTGGTTTGGGTTATGTTGGTTTACCTTTGGCTGTAGAGTTCAGCAAATTTTTTAAAGTAATTGGCTTTGATATAAATAAGAGGAAAATTGAGAATTTGAGAGAAGGTATCGATGAGAATGGCGAGATTGAAAAAGATAAATTAATAAGTTCCAACCTTTTTTACACAGATAATCCGGAAGATATAAAGAAGGCCAATTTTATAATTATATGCGTGCCTACTCCAGTAAATAATGCCAAAAAACCTGATTTGAGCTATCTTAAAAAAGCTTCCGAAATTGTTGGGAAAAATTTATCCAGAAATTCTATTGTAGTATATGAAAGCACAGTATATCCTGGATGTACAGAAGAAATTTGCGTTCCTATATTAGAGAGGTGTTCTAATTTAAAATATAAAGTGGATTTCAAAGTTGGGTATTCTCCAGAAAGAATAAATCCTGGAGATAAGGAGCATACTATTGATAAAATTGTAAAGGTTGTTTCTGGTTGTGATAAAGAGACAACAGAAGACATAGCTAAAGTATATGGCAAAATAATAAAAGCAGGAATTTATAAAGCTCCAGATATAAAGACAGCTGAAGCTGCTAAGATTATAGAAAATATTCAAAGAGATTTAAACATAGCTTTGATGAATGAATTAAGCATAATTTTTAATAAGCTTGGTATTGATACGAAAGAGGTTTTAAAAGCGGCTGGAACAAAATGGAATTTTCATAGATATTATCCTGGGCTTGTAGGTGGACATTGTATTCCGGTAGACCCATATTATTTGGCTTATAAAGCAGAAGAAATTGGTTATTACCCGGAAATTATTTTAGCAGGTAGGAGAATAAATGAAAATATGCCAAAATATGTAGCAAATCTTGTTATTAAAGGGTTAAATGAAAAAGGGAAGGTTTTAAAGGGGAGTAAGGTTTTAATTATTGGTGTAACATTTAAAGAGAATGTTAAGGATTACAGGAATAGCAAGGTAAAAGATTTGATCGAAGAATTAAAAGAATATGGAATTGAAGTTCTTGGTTGTGACCCTTTTTTAGATAATGAAATTGTGGAAAAAGTATTTGGAGTTAAAAATTATAAATTTGATGAAGTTAACAAAGTGGATGCGATTGTAGTTGTACATTTGCATGATTGTATGAAAAATATAAGTTTGGAAGAATTAAAAAATAAAATCTCAGAAAAACTGGTTTTGGTCGATATAAAAAATATTTTTGATAAAGATAAAATTACTAATGGAAAGATCATTTATTACAATTTGTAACTTAGTTTTCCACTACTCAAAAATTATTCTGAAAATTTTGTTAGTTATTTATCCAAATAGTTCAAGGCTTTGCCTCGGTTGGGAAGTTCATTACAGAAATAAAAATCTATCAAACTGATTTACTACCTATCAATTTAAAAAGAAAAAATAAAATCATCCAAAGCACAAAAGAGAGATAAAGACATATCGCTCCCTGAATATTGAACTCGTAAAAAATTAGAAATACTTATTACGTAAAATGTGATGATTTACGGATAAAGATATTATCTATTTTACTTACAAATTACGCTTAGGATTCAGAATTTAATTTTATAAGTAATGACTATTCTAACTACTGGCATTTAAATTGCATCATAAATGCTAAAATTAAGGAAATAGCTTAAAATACGCCTTTTTAGCAATATTATAAAGACCATTCCTCTTCTTTAGAAAATGGATCATCATTGGCTTTATCCAGTGCTCAACGGCATATTGTAGAGGCATGAATCTATAAAACTCTATTCTTCGTAAAAAACTCATAACATCCTCATAGTCGCTTTCATAATTTACTTTTTTATTCTTATTCGGAGAAAGCTTGAAAATGCTATGAATAACCTCATCTCCACACACAAAATCCCAACCTGCTTTTCTCAAAACATTTTTCAAGGTTGTTAGAGTGAAATAGTAAGTGTGTGCGTTTTGAAGCGACTTTAAAAAGTCCATTTCATAACTATGTGTGAGATTTTTAACTCCAGGAAGCTCGATATACAGATAAGTATTTGAGCTGCAAATCGACTTGAGTTTAGTTAATTCTTCTACTGGATTCAGTATATGCTCCAACGTATGTGAGTAGATTACAATATCGGGAGATATACCACCTTTTATCACATTATCAATTGTGCCAGTTTCTATATTCAAATCATAGTTATCCCTGCCAAATTCAATATATT
This sequence comes from Candidatus Aenigmatarchaeota archaeon, assembly GCA_003663355.1. Taxonomy (GTDB): domain Archaea; phylum Aenigmatarchaeota; class Aenigmatarchaeia; order QMZS01; family QMZS01; genus QMZS01. The sequence goes on along the minus strand of QMZV01000032.1, from coordinate 799 downwards.
CTGAGCCTAAATCTACACCATATACTTCGTTCCACTTCTCTTTAAAATATTGGAGAATGCCACCAGCACCGCATCCTATTTCGACAATAAGAGCATTGGCAATCCTCCTTTTCATGTTCTTACCAATATATTGGTAGATACACCCACCATGTATATACTCAGACTTAAAGAAATTATCCTTATCTGCTGGAGCATCTTTGCCCACGTATTATTTCCTATATTCAAGCTCATAAAACTGATTAAAAGCATCTTGTGTCATTCTTGGATTTGTATAAATCAAACCACAATCTTTGCAAATCACTACAGGCACATACAAACCGTAACGATCCTTTTCAGATAAAAGCTCAAAATTCTCACCTCCACAGACACAACAAGGCACATTCTCAAATAAATATATACCTTCTTTTATCTTCTTCTCTATCTGTTTCTTCATCCTAATCTGGAGTTCGTTTAAGCTAATGATTGGCTTCCCATCGTATTTAAATCGTTTAGATAGCACCATAGTAATACTTCTATAAAAAATACTAAGATAAAAAACTTTAAATAGTCTTCTCTTATAAAATCTTCGGGATTATTAAACCATTTCTTCTTAACAGGGATGTTACCCATGTGCTTACAAATTACAATTACTTCCTTTCAATAACACCGATATTGGGACAAAACTCTTTTAGCAATTCATTTAATTAATCTTTAACAATAATCACATAAGCTCTCTTTCCAATATATTTTTTCTGGACATCAACTTTGGCTGAATTTCCAAATGGAGTGACAACTTTTTCATAGACTACAATAACTTTCT
>QMZV01000031.1 GCA_003663355.1 Candidatus Aenigmatarchaeota archaeon | reverse complement strand
ATGGAAAATATAAGAAAATAAGGGTTTATTTAGGAAAAAATTTGAGTAAGAAAAAATTAAAAGATGAAATAAACAAAAAAGGAAAAATTATCGAAGAAAAAATAAACTTACTGAAAAAGCAGGATCCTTTATTTAATTTATTAAATGAAAAAGAAATAAAAGAAATTGAGAAAATAAAGAAAAGATTTGGTAAATTTTTGAGAAATAGTGTTGCGCTTAAGAAATTTCTGGAATGGTTTGAAGTTTCATTTACTTATAACACAACTGCAATAGAAGGTTCAACTTTATCCTTGGAAGAGGTATCATTAATTTTAATAGATAAGTTATCTCCTGAAGGAAAAAGTTTAAAGGAAATAAAAGAGATAGAAAATCACAAAAAAGCCTTTGAATATATTCTTTCTTATAATGGAGATATAAATAAAAAAGTTATTTGCAAGTTGCACAGGATTTTGACAAAAGACATTTTGCCAGAGAAATATTCAGGAAAGTTTAGAGATGTTCAGGTTTTTATAAGAGGGGTTGAAGTTATTCCTCCAAAACCTAAAGATATAGAAAATGAATTCAAGGAATTAATGAAGTGGTACAGAAAAAATAAACTAAAATATAATCCAATTGTAGTTGGCGCTTATTTCCACGCTGCTTTTGAAAGCATACATCCTTTTATAGATTTTAATGGCAGAGTTGGAAGATTAATATTAAACTTTTTCTTGTTTAAAAACAAATTACCTATGATCAATATAAAAAATGAAGAAAAACTAAAATATTACAAAGCACTTAAAGAGGCCAATAAAGAAAATTTAAGATATTTGGTAAAGCTTATAATAGATAAATTAAAGGAAATAGCAAGAATGTTGGAGTAAAGTATAATTGGTAAAATTGAGAATCCTGAGAAAAATGTTAGAGTTTGTTTAGACTTATTTATCTTCTTTTTTCCAGCTGAATTTAAACATTCCAGGAATGCCTATTTCAAATCCGAATGTTGTTTTAAATTCTTGCTTTTCTCCCTCTATTATATCTATTGCTTTTGGATATAATTTATTAATAAAGAATTCGTTGCCAGATTCTAACTGTGATTTAAGAAATTCTGCATAACCCCATTCTACAATAGATTTAGTTACTATTCTCTTCCTACCTATAGATTCTTCTTTGTGAGGAAGATATTTGGGAGAAGGCCCATCATATTTATCTTGATAATAAACATCAACCAACCCCATATCAGAAAGATATTTTACAACCCTTCTTACTCTTCCAATATTCCACCCAGTTTCTTTAACAATTTGCTCACTTTGAAGTTTTCTTAAATCATTTTCTATATATTTCTCATAGATAAAAATAAGTATTTCTCCAGCATCTTTTTGTATACCCATAAATAGTTATAAACTTAACTAAATTCTCTAAGAATCTCCTTGTTTGAACTCAAAACTCTTATTCCTTCCTCCTTCAATTTTTTTATCAGCAATTTGTCAAAAGTGGCGACAGGATATTTGTATTTTTTTGCAACTTCTAAAATTGATTTATCCGCATTTTTTTCTTTTGTCTCAATTACTTTTATTTTATCAGTCAATTCCAATAAAACAAGATCTCTTTTTTCCTTTGCAATTTTTCTGACTTCAGATAGACATGGATTTGTTATTGCTAACTCTTTGCTCCTGAAGAAAAGTTTTAACTTTTTGTATTCCATTACAACATTCGTATCAACCAGCAACATTCTAAATTTTAACTTTCATCAAATCTTTTGCAACAAAAACATTTTTGTATCTCTTCACTTTTTCTTCAAGTTCTGATTGGCTCTGGTATTGCCTACCGATATGGGTAAGATAAATTTTCTTTGCCACTTTTCTGAATTTAAGAACATCCTGCAAACAAGAATGCATTTTGTGTTTTATATCTTCTTTGCTAAAATAAGTGCATTCATGGATTAAAATAGAATCTTTGCAAAATTTTTCCATTTTTTTAAGATAAACTGTATCAACGGCATAAACAATTTTTTTGCCTTCTGTCTTGTAAGAAACTTCTTCTAATTTTATTGTTTTTCCATCTTTTTTTATTTTTCTTTTTTCCTTTATCTCTTTGCATTCCTGCCAGGTTAAACCAAATTTTTTTATCTTCTTTTTATCCAGTTTTAATCTGTCTTTCTCCTGAAATTTATAGGCAACTGTTTCTACTGTGTGTTTTACAGGCATTGCCTCAACCAAAAATTCTTCTTCTTCGCAAATTACACCATTTTTATAAGAATCAAAAAATTTCACAGGAAAGGGAAGTTTATAAAATTTTAAAAGTTCCGGGCCTATTTTATCCCCCTTTGGAGCAAAAATTTTCAATTCTCTTTCTCTTTTTTCAAAACCCATGGAAACGAGCAAACCGAAAATACCAATAAAATGGTCGGCATGCCAATGAGTTATAAAAATATGGTCTATTGACATGAAATTTATTCTCGCCTTTAAAAGTTGTGTCTGGGTTCCTTCTCCGCAATCAAATAATAGAGAATAACTATTCCTGCCTTGATAAGACAAGTGAATGCTGGAATGTCTTCTTTTTAAAGTCGGAATTGCTGTTCCAGTCCCTAAAAAAGTTAAATTTATGTTTACCATAACTTAATTAACTATTATATTTCTCTGTGAAATTTTATGGTGGAAAGGCCAAAAATAAAAGTTGACAACAGAGAATTAAAAAGCGGGATTACGGATTACTTGAAAAATTTTGGTTGCGAAATTGAAGAAGAAAACTTAGAGATTGCAGATTATATTGTTTCGGACAGGGTCGCAATCGAAAGAAAAACTTTTTCAGATTTTGTTTCTTCGATAAAGGATTTGAGATTGTTTTCGCAATTAAGGGAACTATCTAAATTTGAGAAACCAATTTTATTGATAGAAGGTTTTGAATATTTTGGCAACTTGCACAATAATTCTTTTTTTGGTGCTCTTGCATCTATAATTTTGGATTTTAAAATTCCAACAATCTGGACAAAAAACAAGATTGAAAGCGCAAATTTTATTTATTCAGTTGCGAAGAGGGAACAATTCAAAGAAAAAAGAGAGGTTGTTGTAAGAGTTAGAAAGAAATTCCAAAATCTGAGAGAAGAACAGGAATATTTGATAGCTGGATTGCCTTCAGTAAATTCTGTTTTGGCAAAAAGACTTCTTGAAAAATTTAAAACTCCAAAAAAAGTTTTTAATGCAAAGAAAGAAGAATTAATTAAAATAAAAAATTTGGGAGAAAAAAAAGCCCAGAGAATTTTAGATGTTTTGAATACAGAAAGTATGTCAGCTACTTATCCTCAAGAGGAAAGGACTACTAATCATCGTAAGAGATTTAATAATTGATAAAACATAAGTATTTAATATTGCTGCAATTCCTAACTATTACACTTCTTGCAGTGGTTGAAGTGAACCAAAGGATTTTAATTTGTTTTTAATAGATCAATTTCTCTTTCAATATCAAAATCTTCAATTTGATTTAGAATTAGTTCTGGATCTCCGAAATACTCATTTTTTTTAACTCTTCCAATAAAAATCTTGTCTTTCCCAATCAAATTTTCTGATTTAATTTTTTCTGCGAGTTCTCTGAATGCAACAAACTTTAAAGTTGCAGAGCCATCATCAATATATCCTTTTATTATCAAATTTTTATTTGGTTCAACTTTGCCATGATCTTTGCAAACATAATTTCCATTAATTTCTTCCAGTTTTGAATTACAATTTGGGCAGGTATAAAACTCTTTTTCTGAAGTTGAGACAATTGCAGCTCTTGTTTCAATAAAATCGCCTTCTTTTATTTCTTTTAATTTTTTTCTTTCCCCTATTGAGAAAGTTTTAACTTCTTTCGTTTCACTTAATTTTATATCCTTATTTTCTATTTCTATATTGCTTCCAGTTCCCATATGAATTTCGGGAATGCCAAAAGAATTTGCCTTTGTATAACCTTTTTTTATTCTTATAACATCTCCTTCCTTTAAATTTTCTGCTAAGTTAACTTTGTCATTCCAAAAGACAACTCTTATCTGGCCGGTTTCATCTCCTATTGTAATACTTTTAACTTTGCCCTTTTTATCTCCTTTATCAAACTCTCTAACATCTGATATATCAACAATTTTTCCAACAACTTCAACTTCCCTCATTTTAGGAATAATGTTTTTTATTTTCAGTCTTCTATCTCTTTTCTCCAACAAATCTAATCCTTCCTCTTTCGCAACAATATAGGCCGCTCCTTCAGCAGAAACCAGTCCTGAAAGCTCAAGAATTTTATCTTCTATTTTTTTATCTACTTCTTCTCTTGTCAGATTTGCTTCCTTTGCAATTTTTTCCTTTATTTCTTCAAGTTCCATAATATAATTTTTATTTTACTTATGAATTACATTATTTTCATCGGATTGATTGCAGGAGCATTAACAACAATATCTCTTCTGCCTCAAATAATTAAAACTTTGAAACTAAAGGAAACAAGAGATATCTCTTTGTTGTGGTGCATTACAATTTTTACGGGAATTTTTCTGTGGGTCATTTACGGCCTTCTTATTAATGATGCTCCTCTTATTGTTTCAAATTCTATTAGTTTAATTCTTGTTTCCATTCTTTTGTGCCTGAAACTAAAATTTGGTTAATATTTTTTCTCATAATATATTTTTCTAACAGGCCAGGATATTTCTATTCCCTCTTTATCATATCTCTTTTTGAGAGCCTTTATAAATTCATGTTTGACAACATATTTAGCTACTGGTTTTTCAACTCTGAGAATAACGGAAAAATTAATGTTTGAATCACCAAAAGTGTGGTATCTTATGAAGGGTTCAAATGTCTTAATCGCTCCTGGAACTGTTTTTTGTATTTTCTTTGCGACATCAATTGTAACTTTCTCCACTTTTTCAAGGTCGGATTTATAAGAAACTCCGCACTGGACTACAACGGACATTTCAAGTGCGGGCAATGAATTGTTTGTAATTACGCTTTCAGCCAATTTTGAGTTTGGAACAATAACAAGGGTATTTGGCAGAGTTCTTATTCTCGTAGACCTCCATCCGATATCTTCAACATAACCGGAAAGTCCTCCTTCCAATTCTATAATATCTCCAACTTTTATCGGTTTATCTGTAATAATATGTATTCCGGCAAAGAAATTTGACAGAGTACTTTGGAGGGCAAGACCGATTGCAAGACCTCCAATTCCAAGACCTGCAACTAATGGAGAAATTTCTATATTGAAATGACCAAGAATTATTAAAATAGCAATGAGATAAACAACTATGCTGGTAATTTTTGTTATCAGTTTTGGAGTTTTTTCAAACTTTTTCTGAACTTTTAGATGAGCAGATATTATTACAGACAAAATTTTTGAAATAATAAAGGAACTTATGAACACACCACCAACAAAAAATATTTTATCTATTTCCGAACCATAAAGGGCAAAAACAGACAAAGATTTTAATCCAAAATATAAGCCAATAAAAATAATCATAAAATACAGCGGTTTTGTGATGATCTTTAAAATAATTGTTTTTTTAGTTATTTTTTTGAGATAGATAAAGAAAAGTTTTGCAATCAAAACGGTTGAAATTATGATTAACAGAAATATAAAATATTCATTCTGGGGCAGGAGTTCTATTAGATTCATAATCATATTTGGATTTAAGAGTATTTATCTATTATGCATACTTATAGAAAAGGCTACAGGGCAGAGAAAGAATTGATAAAACTTCTTTCTAGTCTTGATTTTGCCGTTCTGAGAGCTCCAAAATCCGGGACAAGCACAATAGATGTGCTCGCCTGCAAGAGAGGAAATATTTTTGCTTTTGAATGCAAAAACTGGGCTTCAACAGTTAGAATTGGAGAGAGGCAGTTAAAAAGTCTTTTGGAATTTTCCAGAAAGGCTGGAGCAATTCCTTTGATTGCAATAAAACAACAAAAAGGATGGAAATTTTTAAAGGCCGAAGACCTGAAAGAAAATAACGGAAGGGCTTCCGAAAAATTAATCTTGGAGAGAGGTTTTGGAGTTGAGTTTTTTGAAAATTATTAAAAGATTATCAAGAAGTTGTTTTTTTGTTATTTAACCAAAAAATTACTTGAAACGGTGTTTTCATTTGTTTTTAAAATGGGCTGGGGCAGATTTGAACTGCCGATCTCTGCCTTGTAAGGGCAGCGTCCTAACCAATTGCCTCCAAACAGCAAATCATCTAAAACTTATTTTTCTTTGCTGTTCATGGTCTAGACCACCAGCCCATATTTTAAATTTATTTTAAATATGGAAAATAACACTAAAGGGGAATATCTCTTTGAATATTACAAGGATAGAGGTTTAATAGATAAATATATTCGTGAGACAGAAAATTTTACAATTCGAAGTCTTTTGGATTATTTGTGCAATAGAGAAGAAGATAAAGAAGAATTAAGACCTTATGTTGAAGAATACATAAAACTTCTTCTTAAGCAACCTTCGCCCTCAATTGAAATAGAAAAAATAGACTTGAACAAAGGAATAATAATTTACAAACAAACAGAATCAGCAAAGAAATTTTTATTAAGAATTTAATATTTCTTTGGCAATTAAAATTAACTTCTTAGTCTCTTCCTCAGTATTTTTCCTCTCTTATTTTTTGGAATTGAATCTACAAATTCTATTTCAGAAGGAATTTTATATTCAGGTAGCAGAGGAACTAAAAATTTTATTAGAGTATCTTTCAACTTATCTGAAGGCTTAAAATCATCTTTTAATACAATAAAGGCTTTAATTCTTTGATTTATCCATGGGTCAGGAATTCCAACAACTGCAACTTCTAAAACTGCCTGATGTTCCATTAAAATATTTTCTATTTCATGCGGAGAAACCAAATATCCAGCAGTTTTTATCAAATCATCATTTCTTGATACAAACCAGAAATAGCCTTCTTCATCTTTGTAAGCTATATCTCCTGTAAACATCCATTCATTCTCTTCAGTTTTCTTTAAATATTTGCCAGAAGGTCCTTTGTAAGCAAAATTACCTTTTACATTAGGTAGACATTCATCACCATTTTCATCAAAAATTTTAACTTTATAACACGGGATTTCTTTTCCAATAGATCCAGGTCTAATATTTTTAGGTGTGTTTGAAACAATAGCATGAAATGATTCTGTACACCCCAAATGCTCTAATATCTCTACCTTTGGTAAAATATTTTTTAGTTTATTGTATAGAAGAATCCCCATCGGCTCTCCTGCTGTAACCAAAAGTCTTAAAGAATTTAAATCATATTTTTCTGGCATTCTTAATAATATCTCTAATAATGTACGATAAGTTGTAGGGATACTATAAAAAACTGTGATTTTATGCTTTTCTATTGTTTCAAGTATTTTTGTACCCTGAACAACAGATTTTATTGGTGGGTCCGCATTGTCTATTAAAATCCTCTGTATAAATAAAGATACAGATGCACCAAACAAAAAAGGAATTATAGCAAATGCGCCAAATCCATAAGTAAATGACAAAGAAGGAGTACCACCAATAATATCATTTTCTTTGATTCCATAAACTTTTCCTTCTTCATAGCAGGGAGTTATAATTGATTCTTTTGTGTGTATTATCATTTTTGGTTTTCCTGTGGTTCCAGAAGTATAAAATATCAGACTTGCATCTTCTGGCAAATTATTTATTTTTTCATCACTTATTCTTTTTATTTCATTTTCAGAGATTATTATATTTGCTTTCACATCTTCTGTTATTTCTTTTATTTCTTTTTCGGTGGCTAAAGGATTTACTGGAATTATCACACAACCAAGTTTGTCTATTGCATAAATATCTATTATTGCTTTTGGAGTATTGGAAACTTTAATGATAATTTTATCTCTTTTACTAACAATATCTTTTAACTCATCACATCTTTCTTCTATTTTTTCTTTTAATTGTTTGTAAGATATTTTTTCATCTTTATAAAAAATTGCTGTTTTCTCTTTCTTTCCATCCAACAATTCATAAAATGTTTTAATCATACTTTTTTATTCTTTCTGGAAGTTTGACATTTGTGTTTAGACACTCTAGATATTTT
>QMZV01000030.1 GCA_003663355.1 Candidatus Aenigmatarchaeota archaeon | reverse complement strand
TTATTATTCCTAATAAGAAAAAAGGTTTTAACGGATTAAAATAAAAAGTCATTCTTGAAACAAGGGAGAAAAATCTTATTGTGTCTTTTATCGGATTTATAGATGATTTTCCTTCTCTTTTATAGTAATCTATTGGAATAAAGATAATATTGTAGCCATCTAAAATGGAAGCCATTGTAAGAACAGAAGTAAATGAAAATTTATTTGGATATAATTTCCAGTATTTTAAACTTAATTCTTTCTTAAAAAATCTCATTCCAGAGTTTAAATCTGGAATTTTGTATCCACTTAAAAAGGAAGCATATTTGTTTAGCAGCCATTTCGGAAATTTTCTGAGGAAAGGTATTTTAGCTCCTTTTTTTATTCTTGCGCCAATAACCATATCGTACTCATTACAATACTCAATTAGATTTGGTATTTCTTCTATCGGATAGGTGTTGTCGCAATCTACTATAAATATCAAATCAAATTTTGAATTTTTTATTCCTGTTTTTATTGCTCTACCATAACCTATGTTTTGTTTATGAGTTATTATTTTTAATTTTTCAATTTTTATTTTTTTAAGTATTTCTCTTGTATTGTCAGTGCTTCCATCATCTACAGCAATTATCTCATAATCTTCTGCTTTTTTGTTTTTTATTAGTTCTTTGAAAATTTTATCCAACCTCTTTATTATCTCTCCAACAACTTTTTCTTCATTATAAATAGGCAAAACTGCACTTATTTTCATTATTATTAAGTTATTTTTATTCTATATAACGCTGCCATTTTGTTTCCATTTTTGGTAAAGTTCCATACTTCCTCAATATACTTATCAAAAGCATAACTCCAAGGATGAGTAGAATTTCTATAATTTTCTGGAGAGATTATCAAAATATCATATTTTGGGAAATTTTTTCCTTTTATTGCTGGATCCACCCACCAATTTAATTGAAAGTATTTTATATTGTGCTTATCTAATTCATCTTTATACTTTTTTTCATTGAAAACAATTAAAGGATCAAATATATTTACAATTTCGCCTTTATTGTTAAAAGTAAATTCCGAATTCACCCAATAATAATCCCAATAAAAGTAAGAGATATTGTATTTTTTTATCAGTTCTTTAATTTTTTTGGTATTATTGCTATACAAAAGGATAGCTGCATCTAAATCTCTCTGAGCAAAATCTATATAGGGATTGTTCTGCTGGCTCCATCTATTGGTGACTAATTTTCTTCCGCTCAGCGAATTTAAAACAAAACTTAATTCTTTTGTAGACAAAATGACATCATTTACATTAGTATAATTAAGTAAATAATTTTGCACAGATAAATAGCGTTCAGGTAATTTATTTTTTCCGACATTTGCCCATTTATCGTTATCTATATAATTGTTGAATGCCAAAACAGAATAAGCGGAAAGCGTAATGAATAATATGAGAAATATTAATTGCTTATAAAAATTTTTGAGATCTAAATTTTTTATTCCGAACAATAAAAGCAAAATTAGAGAAGAAGATAAATAAAAATAGCTCATATAATTTGGAACAAAATTTATATTAAATAACGGTTCTGTAATAAAATAAGAATATGTTGCTGTCACAGAACCTAACAAAAAGAGCAGTATAAATTTTTTTGTCTCACTTTCTTTTTTATAAAAAATATAAATTCCTATCCAAGTAAGTATGGTGACTATACTGAAAAATAAAGTGTTAAAATTGAATAAATATTGTTTAATTGAATTCAACAGAAAATCTATTTGGACATCTAATTTATATAAAGCTCCTGCACCAGCCCAGTGAACAATATCGGTTTTTGTATTTAAATGGTACAGAAATAAAGGTTTGTACCAATATAACATGGATATCGGCAAGGCTGCCAAGAATAAGATAAAATAATTTTTTAAAGTGGACTTATAAATTTTAAAAATTATTTTTGTTTTTTTGAAACTGATAATTTCTGAAAGAAAAAATATTAGTAAAATTATTGTAGCTCCAACAAAGCAAACGGTATGAGAAATCGCCAAGAAACCGTAAGTAAGTCCCAATAGCAAATAGAAAGATAATTTCTTTTCCTTATAAGATAAGTACAAAAATAGAATGAATAATGGAAGCATTATTTGATGAGTAAAAGGTGTATATTTTAATATCGGATAAGTTGTTAAGTTATTAGCTATTATAGATCCTAATACAGCTGTAGAATTATTATTAAAAATTATTTTAAATGTGAAAAAATAGAGGAAAGAGGAAATAATAAACAAAAATAAAGAGAAATAGAACATACAAGATAATGCATTAAAATTGAAAATATTGCAAAAATGTGCACATAGATAAGAATACAGTGGTAAGTATCCAGGAATTGTATTTTGAATAGATGAACTTTCTAGAGGATTGCCCCCCTCTATCACATGAATTATGGAACCCATTTGGTAATAGTAATCTCCTCCGTAAATAGGAGAAGGCAAAGAATTAAATTTTATTATTCCATTATATTGAACATAAACACCAACAATTATATAAATTATTAAGAATAATATTGGATAATTACTCAAAATAAATTTCTTCCCATTTAATCCAGCAAATAATGTTCCAAATTTGTCTCGCATAATAAAGTTTTCCTTTTTTATAGTTTTTGAACAATTTCTCAATATAGTAGTTATTAAAATAGCTGCCGGAATTTTTTATTGTTTTTAAAAATTTCTTTCCTAAATCTTTATCTATCCATTCTTCTATAGGCACATGGAAAGTTTGTTTTTTTCTTTCTAAGATTTCTTTTGGTAAGTAAAACTTCATGCTCTTCCTTAGAATATATTTTGTTATTCCTGAATGTAATTTTAAGTTTGGTGATATAAAAAATGAAAATTTAACAATATTGTGGTCTAGCAAAGGTGCTCTGGCTTCCAAACTATTTTCCATCGTCATTTTATCGGTTTTCATTAAAAATGACTCCGGAAGTAAAACATTTTGATCAAAATATAGGAATTTATCTAATATATTTTTCGGTTTTTTAAATAAGTAATTGTAGTTTTGTATAGGCAGATATTTTTTCTTTAGAAGTTTTTTTCTTTCTTTATTGTCAAAAATTGATACTAAATTCAGATAAGCTGAAAAATAATCTTTTTTTCTGAAAAAATTTATAGTTTCGCATATTCTTTCCGAGATCGCTTTTTTCCCAATTATTTCAGCATGTTTCTGTATTTTATTTAGAATTTTCACTGGAGTTAGAGAGATAATTTTTTTAATTACTGGAATAGGAATTTTTGTTTTTGATAATTTCTCTGTTAGCAGGAAGATTCTGTATTGATCATAACCTGCAAAAATCTCATCCCCTCCATCACCAGTTAAAACAACTGTGACATGCCTTCTTGCATTTTTTGAAAGATAATATAGAGGTATTAAAGCTGGGTCTGCCATTGGTTCATCTAAATACCATAAAATTTTATCCAAGATTTTGTAAGAATTTGAGGTAATTGTAAATGAGGTGTGAGTTGTGTTAAATTTATCCGAAACTATTTTTGCCCATTTTGATTCATTGTAAACACCCTCTTTAAAATCTACAGAATAGGTTTTGATTTCTTTGTTTTTATCTAAAGTTCGCATTACAGCAACTATTGTGCTTGAATCCAATCCGCCGGAAAGAAAAACACCTAATGGGACATCTGCTATCAATCTTTTTTCAACGGAATCTTTAAATAATTTTATTAATTGTTCTGAAGCCAGTTTTTCTGAAGTTATGTAATAGATTGGTAAAGAAATATACCAATATTTTTTTATAAATAATTTTTTTGTTTTTAAGTCAAAAATTAAATTTTCGGCCTTTAGCAATCTGTTTATATTTCTAAAAATCGTTTCTCTTCCGAAACAATATCTCAGTGAGATGAATTTATTAAATACTTGCCAATTTATCTTTTTTTCAACCTCATGATTTAATATTGCCTTTATCTCCGAAGCAAAGATAAATCTCTCTCCATCATAGTAATAATAGAATGGCTTCTGTCCCATTCTATCTCTCGAGCAGAATAAAATTTTCTTTTGAGGATCATAAATGCAAAAAGCCCACATTCCATTAAATTTTTTTACACAATCAAAACCCCATTCCAAATAGGAAGCCAAAATGACTTCTGTATCCGTGTTTGATTTGAATTTGTAACCCCTCTCCTCCAATTTTTCTCTCAATTCTAAAAAGTTATACACTTCTCCGTTGTAAGTTATTACTGCTTTCCTCCCTTTATGCTCATACTCCATCGGTTGCTTTCCTCTTTCTGTCAAATCTATTATTGCCAATCTTCTGTGTCCTAAGGAAACTAAATTATCTGTGTAGGTCCCAGATCCATCTGGACCTCTATGTTTCAAAGAGTTATTCATTTTTTTGATTAAATTTGAATCATTCCAGTTGAAGCCTGAGATTCCGCACATTATTTCATTTTGTTAAATAGTTTTACATATTGCTCAATCTTTTTATCCCAAGAAAAATTTTCTTTAACATATTTTTTTGCATTTTCTTCCAATTTTTTCCGTAATTTTTCATCTTTTAATAAAATTTCAAATCCTTTTCTAAATTCTTTTGGTGAAGATTCTTTCAATAAAATCCCTGTCTTGTTATTAAAAATTACTTCGTTAGCTCCCTCGGCAGGAGCTGCAACAATTGCTTTTCCTAAATACATTGCTTCTAAAAGAGAACAAGACAAGCCGCCTCCAGAAATCGTTGAATGGACGAAAATATTGCATGATTTTATTATAGATAAAGCCTTCTTTCTGCTCACTTCTCCAAAAAATTTGATATTCTGATTTTTGTATCTGGATTCATAATCTTTTTTTCAGGGCCAGAACCTACAATAAAAAAAATACATTCACTTTTTAACTTTTCCGGTAATTGCATAAAACCATTTAAGGCGTTGTGCAAACCTTTCCAGTAGATTAATCTTCCAACAAAACAGATTTTTATTTTGTTTCTGTAATTTTCTAAAATAAACTTATCTGGATTTATTTTTTCCATTTCTTCCATTTCTAAACCCCTCCTGATAACAAATATTTTCCTGCTTCTAAATTTTTTTACAAACTTATATACTGCATTAGAAATTGCAACGCAGCAATCGGCTTTACTTAAAATTAGCTTGCCAATAGTTAAATCGTAAATCTTCGTTATTCCATCTTTAAACCAGTTTCCGGTTTTTAAAAAATCACTTCCCTGCTCGACATGAATATGTTTTGTTTTGGTTAGCTTTGCAAACAGAAAACAGAAAAAACTTGGAAAGAAAAATCTTGTTCTTGACATTACAAAATCAGGTTTTTCTTTAATGGCAATTTTAAATAACTTCCAGAATTTCAATTTCCAAAATTTCGGAACAGGATTTCCCATCAATTCTATAGCTGGATATCTTATAACTTTTAAATTATTTTTTATTTTTTCTATTTCTTTGGTTTTCGGAATATTTGGTGTAAATATTACAATGTTATACTCCTTCTCGCTCAAATGTCTTGCAAATTCGTAAACATGAGTTTCACCACCTCCAACATGAGGAGGAAAAAAATATGCGAAAATTAATAAGGTTTTCTTCATAAATAAAAACACCACTTTCTTTATTCTGATAGAATTAGAATTTAAAAATTAATTTATAAAGATTATGAAAACTGTTGTAGCAAGCGGATATTTTGATCCTTTGCATATTGGACATATAAGATATTTGAGAGAGGCGAAAAAACTTGGGGATAAATTGATTGTAATTCTAAATAATGACAAGCAAGCGAAATTGAAAAAAGGAAGGTCTTTTATGCCTGTGAATGAAAGAGAAGAGATATTGAAATCTTTGGAGTTTGTTGATGAGGTTGTAATATCTAAGGATGAGGATTTGTCTGTGTGCAAGACATTAGAAATGTTGAAACCAGATATATTTGCAAAAGGAGGGGATAGAACTATAGACAATATTCCTGAAAAAGAAATTTGTGAAAAATTGGGAATAAAGATGGTTTTTGGTGTTGGGGGAGAAAAAGTGCAATCAAGTTCCTGGCTTATAGCTAATGTTAAAAATAGCAAATAGATATTTGAATTTTTTTAAATCATTTTCATAACACCTTCTTCAAAAGAAGTTGTTTTTATATGATATTCCTCCCACCAGGGATAAATCTCAAAGACATCCCCGCTTGTAAGAGAATCAACCTGATCTGTGGTGAATTTGTTCTCTCCGATTATTTTTTGATAAAGAATCATGGCAATTTTGAAAAGTTTGACAGGCAAAAACAATCTGAATTTAAAACCACCTACTTCTTTCAGAATAATTTTAACCATATCTCTGAAATAGATGATTTCTTTTCCGTTCACATTTATTATTTTATTTTTTGGAAAATTATTCAAAATCTTTATAACTAATCTGCAGACATCGTCAATATAAATTGGTTGCCTTGGGGATTTTCCATTTCCCGGAATTGGCAAAAAATGAAATTTTCTTGCAAAATTTATTAAATAACCAACATTTTTATCATCCGTAGGGCCGTACATTAAGGAAGGTCTTAAAATGCAATAATTCAGTCTTGAATTAATCACAAGTTTTTCTCCTTCTTTTTTCGTCTCTGCATAAAAATCTTTTCTCACAGATAAAACAGCCGCTGAACTGAAATGCAGAATCTTCTTCACTTTAAATTTTTTCATAGCTTCAATAATGTTCTTTGTGGATTCAATATTATTTTTTTTAAAGGGTCCATAGTCTGGAGAGGAAATTTGCGCCGCCAGATTTATAACAACATCTGTGTTTTTAAATTCATTCATCCACTTCCCCTTTTCTGACAAATCCGCAAAAATAATTTTAACTTTGTATTTTTTAATAAAATTTAAATTATCTTTGTCAATAACAACAATATTTTCCGGCTTAAAACCCTCTTTAATCATTACTCTGATCAGGTTTCTCCCCACAAAACCCCCTCCTCCAGTAATTAAAATTTTATTTTCTTTCATTTTCATCACCTTTTTGCGTAACTTGAGAATCGTTCACTAATCGTTCACTAATCGTTCTTATTGTTCGTTTAACATAATATGTACTTCTTCCTTTGCCTCTTATCTCAAACACACCTTTTTTTACAATATCAACTAATTCTTTATAGGCAAGTGTTTGTTTAACATTGTTGATGTTACAGTATGTTCTTCTGTCTATCTGTTTATTTTTTTCCACATATTTCACTGCTTTAATTTGTCTTTTATTTAACCCTAATTTTTCTAAAAATTCTTCTGTGAATCTGGATTTTCTAAATGTAACAACAAAGTCGCCTGTAACATATTCAAATAAAGGTTCAGGAAGTTCCCAATCCAGACACATATTAATCATATCATTTGTTCCTGTTCCCCACTGCTCAATAAATTTAATCAAAAAGAAGCATTTGGCAATTAAAGGATTCCTCAAGATGGATTTATGTTTTTTCCTTAAATCTTCTAAAGTTAAAGGTTCTGGTAATGGTCCGCAACCCCAGACCTCAATTCTGTCATCAAAAATTCTAATCTGAATATTTGTTGAGATTTCATAATCTCTATGACAAACCGCATTTATTATTGCTTCCCTTATTGCATCAACAGGGTATTCATATTTTTCCTCTCTGGCAGGTTTTCCTGCAAGATAAACTTTCATAGATATATGTTCCAACACAAAACCCAGAGATTTCTCAACCTGCTCAATAATATTCCCGGAAAAAACTTTCATGTCTATAAATGGTTTAACAGGTTCTGTTCCTTTAAACCTCGCACATCTTGTTTCTGCCTGTAAAAAGAATTTCTGCGGATTTTTTCCAAATAACAAAATTGCGGCATTTGTTAATTTTCCATTTTTTATCAATTCTAATCTTTCTAAGGCTTCTTTAACCGGTGTTTCTAACCCAACATCAAAATTTCTTTCATATTTTGCCTTTCTCAAAAACCAACGGACTTTTTCTTCATCAATATCCTCTAAACTTGCTTCCTCACAAATTTTAGAATCCCAACAAACTTTCTCTCCGCTTTCCTTTGCCAATTTTCTAATCTCACTGGAACTTATCTCCGGACTTGTTTTCCCAACTCTTTTATAAGCATGATTTTTAAAGAAAACAGGTTTTTCCTTGTTTTCTTGAATTTCTATAAAAATTATCTTTTTATTCTCCGCTTCCTTAACTTTGATTGAAGGATAAACTTTTGGGTCTGTATTTCTTTTTATATAATTCGCAAGTTCTTCTATTGTATTTTTTCCAATAGAAACTCCGATTATTTCTCCAGAATCAGAAACACCGATTAAAATTATTCCGCCTCTTGTGTTTGAAAAGGCCGAAATTGTTTTCCCAATTTCATTATCTAATTTTAGTGTTTCTTTAAACTCAAGAGTTTCAGATTCTCCTTTTTTAATTAAATCTATAATATTTTGCTTTTCCATAATCTACTAATTAATCTAAAGGAATTACTTTTCTAATTATCATGCATCCTTACTTCCATGAAAAACAAACCCCCCGGTAATTATAATCTTATTTTCTTTCATTTTTCATCTTTTTCATTTATTAAAATAGATTCCTGTGAGCCCTTTGTTAGCCCTTTATGAGCCCTTTCAAATAAAGTACATGTTTTTCGTCGCATTTGCGTCGCACTCTTTAATAATATAATATGTTCCTCTGCTGCTTCCTTTTCG
>QMZV01000029.1 GCA_003663355.1 Candidatus Aenigmatarchaeota archaeon | reverse complement strand
TTATAATAATTATGGATAGCAAAAAACTTGCAAAAGTTAGGGAACTATTAAAAAGAAATATACCAAAAAGTGAAATTTCAAGAGAGTTAAAAATCAGTAGACCAACTATAAACAAAATTGCTAAAGAATTTAATAAAGAAATTAAAGAAAAAAAATTAGATATTGAGTTAGAAAAACAAATTTTCAAGGAGTTTTCTATTGGAAAAGAGCCTGCAGATTTATTGCTGAAATATCCAAAAACAAAAGTATTAAGTTGCTGGGAAATTTGGCTTGAAGTTGTAGAAGGAAAAATAAGAAGAGATATTGAATTTTTGAAATCTTTGGAAAATGAAAAAAAAGAAAAATTAAAAGAAATCATAGACAAAGTTTCAAGTGTTGTTTCCAAAAAAGTTTTGGGATTTGATTTTTGAATTAGAAAGGATTTTCTTTTTAATCAATTTTGATTAATGAAAAATAATAAATATTAATCTTAAAATTAATTATGAATAAAATAGTTACAATAGAGGAATGTCTAAAAATGGATGATAAAGAGAGAAGAAAGTTGTTTTCTGATTTAATAGATAATGTTCAAAGTTTCAAAAAAGCAATTGAGCCTTGTATTGATTTGGCTATACAATTAGGAATTGAACCTGCTATTCAATGCAGTTGCCGATTAGTTGAAAAGGTTACTAAAGAATATGCCAAATAGAAGAGAACATGAAAAAATAAGTAAAATATTATTAGGAAAAACTTGCACTAAAACCCATCAGATGATGGATTATCCAGCAAAGTATTTAGGAAAAAAACATAGAAAGTTTTTCCACAATAATCCATTAGAGGCGATGGCTATAGGTCAAATAGCAGACGGAGATGCTATGTGTGGCTATTTACATTACAAACTTGATACAGATAAAGAATTTGCTAAAAAAATAAAAAAATGGATTAAAATATTAAGATTATAGTTTTTTAGGGACAAAGTTTACACTTTCCTTTAAGATATCCTCCATTTTCTACAGAAAATATTATCTCTCTAATTTTTTCTTCAAGTTTATTTGGTTTACCTTTTTTATATTTTTCTAATTCTTTCATTACTTCTGGGTATCCTGTCTTAATATGCTCGCAAAACAATTTTAACCTTAGTTCTGGTTCTTTTGATAATTTTATTGAATGACCACATGGTGCTGACAAATCTGTGACTAATCCATCATCTAAAGCATCTATAATTTCGTCTATATCATAAATACGTCCATATTCGTCTTTTATAATACTTTTAGAATGATTTATTAAATCTTTTTTTGAAACTTTTTTCCATCCAATTTTTTTCGCAATTTTATAGAGTTCTTCCTCAGATTTTTTGTCACGGGGACTCTTGCCAATTTCATAAGCTATTTCTTCTTTCGTGGGTTCTCTCCCATATTTTTTTCTAAATTTTATTATTACTTCTTGTATATTTGAGAGATAATAAATAGGATATCTTTTTGTTTCTTTTTTCTTAATTTTTCCCCATTTTATGAGGTCATCCAATATATGCCTAACATTATCTACAGACCCAACTTTTTCAATTTCTTCCTCCGTTTTATCCAACTTGAATTTTGCATTAAGCTCCCCCAGAAACATTACGTATTTTTCTGCTATATCTTTTCTCTGTCCTGGACATTTTTCAATAATTTTTAGAATATCAAATCGTTTCTTTGGACTGCTTTTAAAAGATTGTTCTGCCGTTTCTTTAGTTTCCCCCTCAATTAAACTTTCTATTTCTGGGTTTCTTACCATAAAATAATATAAAAATAACTTTTAAGTTATCTTTAAGTTACTGTCATTCACTGACAGTATGAATATAGTTATTTTTAGTTGAGTGACACGATACCAATAAGTGATGGCATAATAAATAAAACTAAGATGGAACAGGTCGCTACAAGATTGGGAAAAACTGTTAGGAAAAAAGCAGAGGAATACTCAAAATCTAAAGGAATTACTTTATCAGAATATATTAGATTTTTAGTTTTGAAGGATTTAGAAGATAAAAATTTGTTATCTATTGGGATAAAGGATAAATGAATATGAAAAATAAATTAAAATTTTGGGAAAATTTTGAAGAAATTTTGAGAAAGGTTATTCAAAATCTACAGGCGGAAGGAAAATTGCCTGTAGATTTGGGGTGGGATAATGATAAAGAAAAAAAAATTAAATAAGGAAGGAGTCTGTAGAAAAAATTTTATTTTTATAAATCATAAAAAGCTTGCTAAAAATGTATGCAGTAAATATAATCTAAACAAAAAATCCTACTTTTTGTTTTTAAAACTTCTTAAAAAAATTGGAGTTTGCGAATATAACCCAAGAGGGTGTTATTTGGAACCTTCTGTGAAAAAGATGATTTTAGAATGAAAAGAAAACAGAGCGACGAAGCTAAAAAAATAAATGTAAATATAAAAAATCAAAAAAACTCTTTAAGGATTGAAAATTTTATCCCCCACACTTCTGATGGTTATCGGGCAAGCCCTATTTCATTATTTTTAAATTTAGAAAATTATTTAATAATCTCAGAGTTGTCTTATGCGTATGGAATAGAGAAAAGAATCAAAATTGTCGGAGGGAGAGAAGTAGAAGAAGATATTGAAACACTTAAACCTATTTTGTTGATATGCAAATACAACAAACAAACAAAAGAAAAATTTTACGAATTGAAATTATTAAAAAGCGAGGATAAGTTAGAAATAGAAGATTTAAATATCTCTCTTGTTCAAAATACTATTTCTAAAGTTGGTATCCCCACATTAATGAAATATAAAACTTTAGAAACTATATACACTGAAATTGAAAACAAAAACATAAGCATTAAAGAAATTTATCAAAAACTGAAAGAAACTTATGAAAAATATATTTATCACAATAATCCAACATTTTATTCTTTCTTGGCGGTTTATTCTCTTACAACATATTTCAAAGAAATATTTTCTGCATTCCCAGTTATATATTTTTATGGAACTTTTGGATGTGGTAAAACAAGAACATTACAAACTTTAAATTGTTTTTGTCACAGAAGTTTTTTATGGGGTTTCCAAACAGAAGCGACGACCTTCAGATATGTAGATGCCATAAGAGGCACTTTACTTATTGATAATCAAATATTCCGAAATTCAAAAGAAATTTTGAATTACTTGTTGGGTTATAAAAAAGATTCTTTGATTCCAAGACTATATAAGGCAAAAAGTTTTAAGAAAGAAACTTATGAGGTTGAGTTTTTTAATCCATCAACAGCATATGTTTTGAACTCAACAGATTCACCAGATAAATTCTCTTCTGCATTATTGGAGCAATTCTTATCACGGTGTATTTCTATTAATTTAATAAAAGGCGAGCCAGTAATCAAAGAAGACCCGAAATTAGAGCAATTTACAAGTATTAGAGAAGATTTATACAGATTGAAATTCCAAATTTTTGAAAAAGTTTACGAGAGACAAAACGAACTTATCAAAAGTATTAACTTAACTGGAAGGGAGCGGGAACTTTGGTTGCCTATCTTTACTGTCGCCTCCTTAATCTCTGATGAGGTTTTGAAGGAAATGAAAAAATACCAAAAAGAATTAAATGAGATAGTTTCAGAAAATTTATACAAGAGGGAGAAGATACTTATAAAAGCAATTGAAAGTCTTGATTGTGAAAATGATACTTATAAATTCACTACAACAGAATTACACCAATCTATTAGAAATATGTTAGTCGCAAACGCACAAGATTTAATAGTAAGAGATGAGAAAGAAAAAGAATTTATAAAATTTTGGAGTTTACGGTCTGTTGGTTCTTTATTAAAAAATCTTGGCTTTAAGAAAAAATCAATAAGAGAAAATAATAATATTTCTAAAAAGTATATTATTTATAAATCCGAATTAGAAGAATTAAAAAAGAAATATTTTGAAAATGTAGACAGTGTAGTCACTGTAGACATTTTATCTGAACATATACAAGAAAACCAACCTTCAAAATTTCAAGAAAATAGCCAAAAAACGCAAGATTTTGAAAGCGAAAATAACTCTATATGTCCAAATAATCTGTCTACACTGTCTACTGTGTCTACAAAAATAGATACTTCTCAACTTTCAAAAAAACACAAAGAACCAATATCTATTTTAAGGTTTTTAATAGAAAAGAATGGTGCTTCTCTTGAGGAATTAATTGAAAATGGCTATGATAGAGATTTAATTGAAAAACTAAAAAAAGGAGGTTCTATTAAATTTGATTCGGAAACAGATAAATATTTTGCAGTATGAAACAAATTGCTATTACTTGGGATTATTATCAAAAAAATAAAGGAGTTGTAAAAGCAATAGAAAGAAGGAGCGAACTAACAAAAAAAGCATTAGAGTTGTTAAAAAATCACAAATTTACTTGGATAGAAGAATTAATTTACAATAAAAAAGAGCATTTAGAAGTATTGAAAAGAGAATATACAAAACCTGAAAATAAAGACTTTAGATATATTCTTTCTTTAGATTTTGTTCAAACAAAGAAGCAAATTGAATCTTTGAGAAGTCTTCAATTAAAATATCCTGAAAAATATGTATTATGTGTTTTATAATGTTAAAAAGTTTAAAAGTGAAGTAAGGTAAGAGTGAAACAAAAAACATATAAATACTTTTAATATAAATATATGTTATGTGGTAAGAGTATATACCTAAATCCTGCTTTTTCCTGAGGCGTGAATTATAATTGCCCCTAATCAATTATTGGTTGGGGGCAATACAACCCAAACTATTTAAAAACAGTAATTTATGCACCTTGCCCTAATTCCAATATTTTAGCTAATTTACAACAAAAACTTTTAGATTATGGAAAAGAGTAATGCAACAATTGTTTTGGCAGTTTTGTGTCTTATAATTACAATTTTCTCCTGGTTGTCAAACCCTGAGCAGATTTTTACTAATTATGGCTATTCTACTGAAAACTTGTTGTCTGGAAAATATTATGTTTTAATTACTTCAATTTTTTTGCATTCTGATTTTAATCATCTATTATCAAACTTGCTTGCTTTACTTGTATTTGGTTTAGCCTTGGAAGAAGAAATAGGATCAAAAAAATTTTTAATTTTATTTTTTTCTGGTGCTCTTTTGGGAGATTTGTTATCTTCCCTAATTTATTCTTCTACTCAGATATCTATTGGAGCATCTGCTGGAATTTTTTCAATAATGGCTGCGGCTATTTTAATAAAACCAATAAAAATTGAGGTTTTTGTTCCAATTCCCTTAGGAGTTATTGGAATAGGTTATTTAATTTATGCTCTTATAGGATTAATAGCAAACTATCCTCCATATGTTGCCCATATTGCTCATATGGGTGGAATTTTTGTTGGATTATTTTACGGATTTAAAGTTAGGGGCTCTAAGAATGCTTTAAGAATTCTGATTGCCCTTTTTCTATTATTCTTGTTTATTCCTTTTATCTGGAATTTTTGGGTTTTAATTGTCAACTCTATTCTAAGTATTTTTTCTTGATTCTTTTTATAAAAATTTCTATTTATGAAGAAATTGGATTCATTAATTTTAAAATATAAAAAAAGAGAATTTAACTTACTCACATTGCTTGAAGAAACTGTGAAAATAAAAGGATATCTCTCTTTTAAGACCTTAACTTATATCAGCGAAAATCTAAAAATCCCCCTCGCAAAATTATATGGCGTTGCAAGTTTTTATTCATTTCTTCCAACTGTGAAAACAGGAAAATATATCATCAGGGTATGCAATGGACCTTCCTGCTATCTGAATGGCTCGCGAGAAATTCTGAAAGTATTGAAAAAAGAACTTAAGATAGATTTGGGCCAGACAACAAAAGATGGAAAATTTACTCTTGAATCAGCTTCCTGTATTGGTTGTTGCGATTCGCCTCCCGCAATTATGATTAATAACAAAGTATATAAAAATCTTGATAAAAATAAAATCAAAGACATAATAAAAAAATTAAAATAATATGCAGATTTTGAGAAAATCGGAATGGGAAGGGTTTAAAAAAATTTTGGGGATGGATAGGAAAGAGGTTATAAAAAAGGTTAAAGAATCCGGACTGAAAGGCAAAAGCGGCAGTAATTTTCCGACGGGTCTTAAATGGGAATTAATGGGCAAGGGAACAAGATATTTGATTTGTAATGCCGATGAAGGAGAACCGGGAACATTTAAGGATAGATTTATCATGGAAAAAAATCCTTCTCTTTTAATAGAAGGAATTGCAATAGCTTCTTATGCTATGGATGTACACAAAGCTTTTATTTATCTGAGAGGAGAATATTCTTATATCAAACCAAAACTTGAAAGAGTAATAAAGCAGTCCGAGAAATACTTGAAAAAAATAAATCTTAAGATAAATATAAATCTTGGCGCAGGTTCCTATCTGTGCGGCGAAGAAACTGCGATTCTTGAATCAATTGAAGGGAAGAGACCTGTTGCGAGGCAGAAACCTCCCTATCCTTCTGATGTTGGTTTGTATGGAGAGCCAACCTGTATAAACAATGTTGAAACTCTTGCAAATGTCCCATTGATTTTTTTAGGTGAATGGAATAATAAATTAGAGCTTTATTCTTTATCTGGAGATTTGGAAAATCCCGGAGTTTACGAGATAGAAACCGGAACTAATTTGAAACAAATTGTTTCTCTTGGAAAACCAAGAACGGAACCAAAAGTTATTTATTTTGGTGCTTCCGGAGGTTGCATTCCTTATAAAAAATTTGAAAATCTATCTGTTAATTGCAAAACAATTTCTGAGCAAGGAGCTATGCTTGGCCCAAGAAGTTTGATAGTCTGCGGAAAAGACAGAAGCATTGTTGAATTATCTAAAATAATCACAGAGTTCTTCTTGCATGAAAGTTGCGGTTATTGCACTCCTTGCAGAGAGGGAAATTTTAGAATATGGGAATTGCTTAAAAAAATTGAAGAAGGAAATGGAAAAAAATCAGATTTAAAATTGATGGAAAAACTCGCTCATCATATTAGCGAAACCTCATATTGTGCGCTTGGAAGTTCATCAACAACTCACCTAAAGTGCGCAATAAAATATTTCAAAGAGGAATTTTTGAGATTATGCAGATAAAAATAAATGGAAAAAAAGTAGAGGCAAAAGAAGGAGAGACTATTTTGGAAGTTGCAAGAAGAAATAAAATATATATTCCAACTCTTTGTTATCATCCGGATTTGAAACCGGAAGGGAGATGCAGGGTTTGCCTCGTTGAAGTCAACAA
The DNA here is from genome assembly GCA_003663355.1 of Candidatus Aenigmatarchaeota archaeon. GTDB lineage: Archaea > Aenigmatarchaeota > Aenigmatarchaeia > QMZS01 > QMZS01 > QMZS01. Next base: position 1,477 of record QMZV01000029.1, on the reverse strand, counting down.
AAAACTTGTCACTTCATGCAATACAAAAGTTGAAGACAAAATGGAAATATTCACAAACACAAAAAGAGTTCTTGAAGCAAGAAGACTGAATGTTGAATTGCTTTTGAGCAATGTTTCTTATATAAGAAAAGATTTTGAAGTTGCAAAACTTGCAAAAGAACTGGGAATTAGAAAGATCAGATTTAAAAAATATGTTGATATCTCTAAAGGGCGAGCTCCAATAGAGAAAGACAATCATAAATGCATTTTGTGCGGCAGGTGCGTTCAGGTTTGTCAGAACATTCAGAAAATAAACAACATTGACTTTGTGAACAGAGGCATATTTACGGAAGCAAACACCCCTTTTAATATTCCTCTAAAATATTCTCCATGTACTTTCTGCGGGCAGTGCGCTCTGTATTGTCCGGAAAATGCATTGAGGGAGAGGGCATTTAATGAGAAACTTGTTAAATATGTTGAGAATATGGACTTAGTCCGGGATAGCAAATTTTTTATTGTTCAGACCGCTTCACCTATAGGATCTTCTCTTGGTGAAATATTTGGAATGGAACCCGGAACTTTGGTTACTGGAAAAATGGTTTCGGCTCTGAGAAAAATAGGTTTTGATAAAGTATTTGATACCGGTTTTGGTGCAGACCTTGCAACTATTGAAGAAGCGAACGAGTTTGTTGAAAGAATTAAGAAAAATAAAAATTTGCCTTTGATTACTTCATCCTGTCCTTCTTGGATAAAATTTGCCGAAGATACTTATCCTTTTTTACTAGAAAATATTTCAACATGCAAATCACCGCAGCAGATGTTTGGCGCGATTTTAAAAACCTATTATGCTAAAAAAATTGGTGTAAAACCGAAAAATTTAATTGTTGTTTCTGTAACTCCTTGCATTTCAAAAAAATTTGAGGCTGAAAAATTTGAGATGAGATCTGCAGGTTGTCCAGATGTTGATGTTGTTTTGACAACAAGAGAACTTGGCAGAATAATTGAAAGAAAGAAAATTAAGTTTGCAAAATTAAAGGATGAGGAATTTGACCTGCCTTTTGGACCTTCTTCCGGAGGAGGAGCAATTTTCGAAGCAACGGGAGGAGTTACAGAATCGGTACTGAGAGTGGTTTACGAACTTCTTACTGGAGAAAAACTGAAAAAAGTTGATTTCAAGCAGGTAAGAGGATTTGAAGGCATTAGAGATGCAAATATAAAAATAAAAAACAGGAGTATAAGAGTTGCAATAGTGCATGGATTAGGCAATATTAGAGAAATGATTGAAAGCGGAAAATGGAAAAAATATCATTTTATAGAAATGATGGCCTGTCCTGGAGGATGCATAGGCGGAGGAGGACAGCCAAGACCAACAACAAAAGAAATCAGAAAAAAGAGAATGGAAACTCTTTACAGACTGGATAAGAACAAGGAAATCAGGGTTGCAACTCACAATCCCGCAATTAAGAAGATTTATAAAGAATTTTTGGGAAAACCTCTT
>QMZV01000028.1 GCA_003663355.1 Candidatus Aenigmatarchaeota archaeon | reverse complement strand
TTTCAGAACTGATACAGATAATATCTTTAAATCCAAAACTCGCAATTTTTGATGAAATTGATTCAGGATTGGATATTAAAAAATTGGAAAAAGTTGGAGAAATTATAAAAAAAGAGTTAATTGATAAAAAAGTTTCGGTTTTATTAATTACACATATGGGAGAAATACTTAATTTTCTGAAACCTGATTTTGTTAATGTGATGGTTGACGGAAAGATAATATGTAAAGAAAAAAATTTTAAAAAGGTATTAAAAACCATAAGAGAGTATGATTATGAAGAGTGCAAAAAATGCAAATTATATTCAAATAGATCATAGTGCAAATATTTTAAAATCTAAAGGTGTTGAATTGATGAGGATTTCAGAAGCTTTAAATAAATATGAATGGTTAAAAAAATATTTATATGGAAAACCAAAAGAAGGTTATTTTATATTTGTCAAGAAGCAGATAAAATATCCTCTTATTACTTGCGTAACCATTAATTCCAAAAAGATAAAACAGGAAATGCAAAACATAGTGATAATTGATAAAAATTTGAAAATTTCCATAAATGGAACTTGTGGTTCATTAAAGAAAGGTTTGGATGGAGTGCATTACGCAAGAGGCAAGATAATCCTGAAGGAAGGCGCTCATCTTAAATACAATCATCTGCACTCATGGAATGACGGAGATGAGGTAAATTCGGATTATGAATTTTATTTAGAGAAAAACTCCAGATTGGATTATAATTACAATACTGTTTCATCACCAAAAAATTTATCACTTATAACAAAAGTTGTGTGTTTGAAAAAGTCTGCTGCAAATCTGAAGATAAGCGGGATCTGCAAGAATTCTAAGATGAAAATAAAAGATGATTTAATATTGAAAGAAAATAATTCCTCCGGCATACTGAAATTGAGATTTGTTGGAAAAGAGAACAGTAAAATTTTATCGCACTCGTCAATTACGGCGGAAGCAGAGAGCAAAGGTCATTTGGATTGTCAAGGTCTGCTTATTGATAAAACTTCAAAAATTTCATTAATTCCAGAATTGGTGTGCAAAGATAACAGATCTCAGATAACTCACGAAGCATCAATTGGAAAAATCTCCGAGGAAGAATTGCATTATCTCAGAACAAGGGGTTTGAATGAGCAAGAGGCAATAGATTTGATAGTTAATGGTTTTTTGGAAATGTAGAAATACTCTTTTACTCTATTTTATTTTTTCTATCAACGGCTTTGGTTTTTTTATTTTCCCGCTGAAATTAAATTCTGCTGAATCAATCCATCTTATTTTTTTAAAATTCAAGTTTAAAAAATCAAAAACTTTCTCTGAGAAATTTGGTACAATTGGATAAAGAAAGATTGCCAAATTTTTAGCCAAATTTCCAGAATAAAAACAAATCTCTTTTTTCTCTTCTCCTTCTTTTTTCCATGGCTCTTTGTTGTTAAAATAGGCATTTGAAATTTTGCAGTAATGTATAATATTTTTCAGAGCTTCTCTAAACTTGCATTCTTCAAAATTTTTTGTAATTGTTTTAAAAATATTCTTTAATTCTTTTATTTCTTCTGGTATTGGATAAAATATATCAGGTCTTGGAATTTCTTTAAAATTGGAATAACAAAAAGAAAGAACTCTGTGAACAAAGTTTCCAATAATATCTGCAAATTCATTATTTATAGTTTCCTTAAAAATTTTAATTGAGAAGACAGAATCATTCTGTTCAGGATATAAGGAAACTAAAACAAATCTCCAATAATCTGCTGGATATTTTTTAAGTGCTTCTTCTGTTGTGAGACCTTTTCCCCTGCTCTTTGAGAATTTTATTCCTTCTGTTTTAAGCCAACCGCAAGAAATCAATCTATCTGCAAGTTTCCAATTCTCTCTGCAGCCAAGCAACATTGCAGGGAAAATTATTGAATGGAAAATTGTGTTATCCTTTCCCATGAATTGCACAAGTTTTGTTTTTTCGTTTTTCCACCATTCTTCAAATTTCTGATCGTTTTTTAGACACCATTCTTTTGTAAAGGAAAGATAACCAATTGGGGCATCAAACCACACATAGAAGACTTTGTTTTCATAGTTTTTTTTTGGAACTTTAAACCCCCAACTTGCATCTCTTGTAATTGCTCTCGGTTTTAATCCTTGTTTAAGAAATCCTAAAGTTTCTTTTTTTGCAAGTTTGCTCCATCCTCTGCTATTTTTAACAAAATCAAATAATTCTTTTTCAAATTTCGGCAAATCCAAAAATAAGTGTCTTGTTTTTTTAAAAGTTATTTCTCCGTTGCAGAGAACACAGTGAGGCTCTATTATTTCTTTTATATTCATCAATTTTCCGCAATCGTCACATTGGTCTCCCCTTGTTAAACCTCCGCAAAACGGACATTTTCCTTCAATAAATCTGTCTGGCAAAAATCTGTTGCATCTCTCACAATAAGCGCTCTCAACTTCTTTTTCTTTAATATAACCATTTTCATCTAATTTTCTAAAAATGTGATAAGTGAATTCTCTGTTTGTCTCTGAATCAGTAATCCCGTAATAATCAAAGCTTAATTTAAATTTCTCAAAAATTTCTATCACTTTCTTGTGATTTTCATAAGCAAGTTTTTTTGGAGTTGTGTTTCTTCTCTCCGCAGCAATTTCAAACATTGTGCCGTGTGAATCAGAACCGCATATAAACAAAACTTCCTCGCCCCTTAATCTGCAAAATCTTGCATAGACATCTGCTGGAAGAACAGAACCAATTATATTTCCTAAATGAGGGACTCCGTGAACATATGGTAAAGCAGAGGTAATCAATTTCTTCATAACTAATTTTTAAAATGATTAATTTATCTCTTTAAATATATTAAATAAAAACTTAAATTATGAGAAAAAACTATTTATCTCCACGGATGCGCTATTTGTTTAATTTTCTCATAATTGTTCTATTGCTTTTTTGTTTTACCTCCAAAGCTTTTGGAATTGAAAAAATAAATATTACAAAGTCAACTTCTAAGGAAATAAATTTTGAAATAAAGAATAACAACTCAGACCCTCTTAGATACACAATTTATTCTGTTGGATGGCATCCCTGGATTTTATTTTCCTATTCTCAAATATTTCTAAAACCTGGAGAAACAAAAAATGTTACAGTATTCTTGGTGCCGGACAAATATACTAAGGAAGGGTCTTATAATATAACCTTGGTTGCCGCATCTGCTCTTGACAAGTTAACAAAAGAAATAGAAGTAACAATTTTTAAAGAAGAAATTAAAGAGGAGAAAAAGTTAGAGATTAAAGAATTTTTGTTTGATAACAAGAAATTAAGTCTGATTCTAAATTCTAAGGAAGAACTTAACTTAAAATTGGAAATATATAAGGAGAACAATTTATTAAATCTGACAGAAGAAAAAATTTTTCCGGGAGAAAACAAGGTTATTAAATATTTTGATTTTGAACCAGGAAATTATTTGGCAAAAGTGAGTATTTACAAAGATAAAGAACTTATATATAGTGCAAACAAATCATATTTTATTCCTGAAATTAAGGGAATTGTTAAAGGAGAATATAAATGGAATTACTTGATTGTTTCTGGATCAAGAATAGTCTTTGAAAATAAAGGGGTGAAAGCAGAAAAAGCTAATTACTCTGTTTTTGTAAAAAAATCATTGGACTCTTTCTTCATTGCTAAAGGTTACAAAGAAAAAATAGATAAAGGAGATAAATACAAATATTTGTGGGAATTTGTTTTGTTACCAAATCAAAAATATATCATTTCTTATTCTTACAATTACTCCGTTATTCTAATCCTTCTCTTAATTGTAATCTTCTTTTTTACATTGTTTTATTTGTCAAACAAAAAAGAAATAAAAATAAGAAAGTTATTCACAAAAAAAGTTCACTTTATTAAAGAAGAAAAAGAAATAAAGATTTGTTTAGAAATAATAAACAGGACATCTCAAGAGTTGCATAGCATTGTTGTTGAAGATTTTGTTCAACCAATCTTTAAACTGAAAAAAGAATTTCAAGGATTAAAACCAAGCAAAATTGTAAAAATAGATTCTGAAAAGAAATTGGTCTGGGAGATTCCAAAATTAGAACCAAAGGAAACAAGAATTTTCATGTACAAAATTGTTCCAAAGATTGGCATTAGTGAAAAATATTCCTTTTCCTTAGCAAAAGTCAAATATAAAAAAGATAAATTAAATAAGGTTGTTTTTTCAAACAAATTAGAAACTGATGGAAAAAGTTAGGTAAATTTTGCTGCACAAATTTTGCAAAGACCTCTTTTAAAATCATAACATTCTGAGCAAACCAATCTTCCGCAGAGTTTGCATGAATGCATTACTCCTGGTTTTCCGCAGATAGAGCAAATGCCTTCTCTTTCCATATTAATAACCAAAAAAATATAATTTGACAATAAAAGGAATATTATTTCCCCTCAACCCAGAATAAAAATGCATGCAGTAATCTCTTTTCTCCGGGATTTTTTTATTGAAAATGAAATAATGTTCTCCGGAGGCCCAAATAATTCCTGTTTTTAAAAGCAAATTTAAGTCATCTTTGTTTTTATCATAATCATAAATCCAAAAAACTCTTGGTTCATTTTCATAAGAGTTTGAATAATTTTTTAGCACTCTTGCATTTGCTCCGGAATTTGTTCCTGATGAAAGAATTGTATAATTATTTTTTTCTACCGTTTTTGGAAAATTATCTCTGAATATGTAATCTCTTTTATTTGTGTTATAAGATGCAATTTTTATATCAATCCAGTCTTTAGATAAAGGGTCTATCTGATAAAGAGTAATGTTGGCAACTCCACTAATTGTACATGTTTCTCCTTCGCTTATTGTCTTAGAACAATTTGTAATATTTACAAAATTTCCAGAAATATTTACATCATAAGTTTGGTTTTTCAAATGAAGTTTTCCTGTTCCGCCAGTTGTGTTAATCCTGATTAAATTATTTATAAATCTTTTTGCAATTCCTGCTGTTCTTTTATTTGATAAATTAGTAAAAGTTAAATCTTCCTCTGGAAATGGGCCAGGGGCAGGAGAATAATTAATACCAAACAACTCCTTAGTAAAACTATCTGGTTCGGAAGAGAAATTTCTAATTAAAACAAAACCTTTCCCATTCTTTAGTAGCGAAGTAATATTTGATTTGTAAAGAGAGAGATTCTCGTCACCAAAAATAATAAATAAATCACATGTGGAGGAAAGATTATTTAAACTTACTCTAAGAATATCAAATTCAACTGTTGGATAATTTGGAGTTAAAATTTTTTCTTCCAACCACTCTTTTTCATTTTCTGTGCAGTTGCAACCAATAGAAATATTATAGGGAGCAACATTTTTTATTTCATATTCAAAATCAACAAAAACTGGAAAAACTTTTTCAGTTATATTGTGTAGCAAACCAATATCTTTCTCATGTTCTTCCATTAGATTATTGCCGTCAGTAAAAGGGTCTGTTATTAAAACATCATTGAAAGTTCCGTTTCTTTCAATTGAATAAAGCAGGTCATTACATAAAAGCAAACTGTTCGCTTTGCTCCAATCATTTATATCAGAATAATGAAAAAAGGTTGGCATTAATAGGACAAATAAAATAAAAGAGAAAATTACAACCTCTATAATCCTGATAAATCCTTTAACCAACATAAACAATCACTTCAACAAAATTTTTATTTAAAGTTGCAATTCTCTTTATTTCAACTTCTTTTCCAATTTTTCTTCCTGCGGGCTCGCATTTCATCACATTTGTATTATTTAAATAATTTATTTCAACAATAAAATTATTATTCTCCAGTCCAAAAGAATCTCTAAGTTTTTGAATTTTTGTTAAGTTTTTAGAATTACATATTTTCTCAAATTCATTAATTTTTGTTGAATTTAAAGAGTAAGGTTCAGAAGCGAGCCCAATTCTTTCAAAATTATTTTCATTCCAGTTTTCCGGATAACCTTTATCCTTTATCAAAAATTCAGAGATGGAATAAGCTTTGCTATACAAAATATCCGATTTTATATTTTTGCTGTGTGTTGGATAGAAGTCTATAATAAGATAAACCAAATAAATTGACAGAGAAACAAATAAAACAGTACTAATTATAAAATGGATGTTTACTTGCCCTTTCATCATTTTAGAATAGACCGACAAAATTCGCCATAATTATAATAAATAATCCCAATAAAACCATAATCATACCATGCTTTGCTCCTTCTATCCAACTCTTTGCAGAAATTTGTCCTGCAATAATTCCGGTAAAAAATCCCTGAATAAGAATCATTGTAAAAAACAAGGATTTGTAATATACAGAAAGTGAATTTGGTTCTCCAAAACCAAACATATTCCCAATAGTGTTATAATAACCGCAGAGACCATAGCAGAATGGATCATAACAGGCAAGGCAGGGAGAGTTTGCCTTTAATTGAACGCTTCCAACTCCAGTTTCAGTTCCTCCAATATTTGAAATCATTGGAATTAAAAAATTTCCTAAGGCAATTATTAATCCAATAAACATGAAGAAAATACCGTACATCATAAATACATGTTGTTGCATTATTGATTTTCTGTATTTTTCACTCTCCATTATTTTGAGCAAAGAATTTATTAAAGTTTCTAAAATATTTTCTATATTTCCTCCAGACCTATAAGTCTCTAATAAAGTTGAAATTGACCTTGATAAAATTCTGCTCTCGCTTAGACTCTTTTGCATGTGTTTTAAAGCAGAATCTATACTAATCCCCCAACTAATATCTTTTTTTAATTTATCTACATATTTATTTAATTTTCCATAATCTCCCCTACAACTTCTAATTGCTTCTGGAAAAGAAATCCCGCTTTTTTTTGCTTCTTTTAAATCATCTAAAAATATAGGAAGGTATTTTTCGCAATCTTTTATCTCTAAAAAATGTATATATCGATAAAGAAAGAATGGTAAAACAAAGGCAAAAATTGCAAAAATAAAAGAGTTTAGCAAAATATTAATGTTTTCAAATAATAGAGAAAGAATTAGTCCAAATAAGATAATAGCGAGAGCTAGAATTGCAGAATAAAATAAAATCTCTTGTTCTTTTGTTAGTTTTCCAAAAGGAAATTTTTTTATGTTCATGGTGAAGCAATATTGATATAGAAAGCAAGAGCTACAGATATTGCAGGCATTAATATGAAAGAAATTAGTACTTGCATTGCAAGTATATTTTCAACTCCACCCATCATACCCATTACACTTGATAAAATTGTGAAAAATATTGGACCAACAATCATTACCGTAATGTACATTTCTATAATCATAGATAGAAGGTTAGCATAAGATTTAATTTTTCTCTGATAATCATTAAACAAAGAGATTGATTTGTTGTTTAAAAAAAGAGTTAAATCCGCGCCGGAACTTATTGTTGCTTCCATTCCCAAAAGTAAATCTTTGAACTCTTTGCTTGGAGTTCTCTTTGCTTCTCTTCTCAAAGCACTTAAAATATCCATTCCAAGACCCTCAACATCTCTTATTAAATTCTGCGCTTGTTCCTTTAATTCTGGATATTCATCCAATTTTGTAATTGATTTAAAAACTGAGATTGGAGGGGCATCTGAACTGGCTGCAGCCGTCATATAACTAACAGAAAAAGGCAAACCTTTGTCTATTTTTGAGGCTAAATCACTTACTTGTGCTCTTGGATAAGTTGTAAAGAGAAAAAAAATGAGTGCCGCTCCTATTCCAGAAAAAATAAAGGAAAGCGGGATAGCAAAGACAACATGAATAAAAAAGGATAAAATTAATGTTATAATTGGTATCTCAACAACAAAAACAATTAATGAGATAAATATTGCAAGTGAGAGATATTCTTCTAAGGTATATTTCATTCCGCTCTTTTTCAAATCCTCTTCCACATATTTAAAATTCGGAGCAATTTTTGATGCGATTTCGCCATAGGATAAATAAGCTCTCTTAATATATTCCTCAAGCATAATAATTTATTTCCTATTATAATTGAATATCCTTTTATTTAAAAAAGATTTTATTTATGGGAATTGTAAGTTTTCGGTTTAAAAAAATCAGAGGCGATGTTGGAGAACCAGCAATAGGAGAATTGAGAATAACTTCTTCGTTACCAAAAATAAAGGATATTGCTGAGAAAGAAGTTGGAATAGTTGGAAATAAAACAAAAGTCCTTAAAATTAATTTTGAATATAAAACAATTTATGAACCAATAAAAGCAAAAATAGATATTGAAGGAGAGATTTTGTACACGGATGAAAAACAAAAAGAAATTCTTAAAAAATGGGAAAAAGAGAAAAAAATTGATGAAAGGGTCAGTTTGCCTCTTTTGAATTATATTTTCAAAAGATGCGCTATTCAGAGCATTAAAATTGCTGATGATTTGCAATTACCTCCTCCGGTCAGATTGCCTGAGTTTGTGAAAAAGGAAGGTCAGTAATGATTTGTAAGAAGATTTGGTTCTAAAGTTAAAGTTGCAATAGAAGGAACTTTTGGATGGCAAAATGTCTATGAGGTCTTGGAATCTCTTAAAGTAGAGACTAAATTGGTTAATGTGAGAAGAACTAAAGTGATAGCAGAAAGTAAGATAAAGACAGATAAGTTAGATGCTTTATCAATAGCGCAATGTTTGAGAACAGGATTTATTGCAGAAGCATATGCTCCAAAACCAGAAATTAGAAAAATAAGGGATATTGTCAGACATATGCTTTCTTTAAAGAGAGAAGTAAAGAGAATCAAGAATAAGATACATTCAATATTGCTGAAGAATGGGATAAAGCATGGATTTACAGATTTGTTTGGTAAGGCAGGAACAGAATTC